>NZ_JBKHUP010000018.1:0-88253 GCF_046565525.1 Coleofasciculus sp.
TTGGGTAAGACTCTGGCTCCACCCCTAATAATCAAGGCAACCTTTTCACTCACAAGGGTGAACCTGAATCCTTACATACACTCAATTTATATTTTCTTCTATGGCTTCTAGTGCATCATGGCAGGAAGAAGCGATCGCACGCCCCAATCTTCTGGCATCCTAGAGATGATTACCTGTCCCCTAGAACAGCTTCATGCCCCTTTCCCACTTCACCAAAAAAGAAATCCCGCCAGCATCTCAACCCACAGACGTTGATTGGTGTAGAGGTTTTGCAGCATGAAGCCAGATAGCAAGTACCAGCCACTCTGGGCATTTCTGCAAGAGAGTAATCAAGATGAAGTCATTCTCACCTTTGCAGAAATTGAGGAACTCATGAATGACACCTTACCCGACTCAGCACGGAAAAAACGGGCATGGTGGAGCAATCGCAGCAAAGGCGCACTGCAAGCAAATGCCTGGATGGAAGCCGGATATCGAGTTGAGGATGTTGATTTGGAGCAGCAACGGGTAACATTTCGTCAACCTACCGCTAAACCTAAAGTTCAGCGCGTGGGTGACACTGTGCTGTGGAACGCTCAACTCATCAAAGCACTGCGCCGCCACATGGGTTTGACACAGGCAGAGTTTGCTCAAAAGCTTGGAGTGTATCAGCAAACGGTTAGCCAGTGGGAAAATAGCGCTTATGAGCCGACTCTCGCTACATCGAAATATCTAACTTTAATCGCTCAACAAGCTGGATTCGAGTACTGAGAGGAAAGCTAGAGGTTCAGAATATTTTTCAACGGATGTATTGACATTTTACAATGTAAGTTTTACTATAACAAAATACAATCTACATTGTATTTAAGGGTAAATCCTTACTGCGGCTCACCCAAAGTCCTCTCCGTTTTCAAGAGACGGCAACATCTACCCCAACAGTGAAATCATGCAACGCATACGCCATCACATCAACCCCAAAACCTTCGTTATCACCCTTGGGCAAATCGCCAAACTCCTGAGAATCCCCCAAGAGCGCATTCTCAACTGGGAAAAATGGCATAACGTCCTCTGGGTACATATCAAAGGAATCGGTGGTTACTTCGTCAGTTATCGCCAGATTGAACAGTGGATTGCCGCTTGTCGCACGCTTATACGCTACTGTCCCAATCTAAATGCCCTCGATCGCCTATGGCAATCAATCTGTATTGAAGCCCAACGCTATACACCAGAGGCATTATCCCGACTCGAAATAATCCACCAGCAGCGATATGTCTATTTATCCAACCGCTAACAAATCCCAAATCACAAGCCAGCACCAAGTTTGCGACGCTTCCTGCCGACTTGTGACTACCCCGTAAACGGAGACTTTTTCTATGTTAAAACCAAACTGTCCCCCTGGTGAACTCACCTACCAGCAAGGCTATCAACAAGCGTTAGAAGATTTCGAGATCGCGCCTCTGTTCACCCACCTTTCTACCTACTCTGACGCTGACTTTGACGCTACTTGGATGAACCTGACCCAATCGGAACTCGACAGAGAAAGCCGCTATCCTTGGAGGAAATCCGATGAGAAGTCCCCGTCCAATCACTGAACGTGAACAAGCCTTAATTGATCTCTACGGCTACTGTCAACTGGGAATGACGCCGCAACAATTCTACACCAAATGGCAGGTGAATCATGAAACCATCGCCTTTATCTGCGATCGTTCCATGTCTACTAGGGTTTGCTGCACAAGTGAAGAAACCCTGACCCATCAAGGTGATTAGCCAGTCCGCGCAGGCGGACTTTGTTTGTGTAGCAGCGATTTTAATCGCCGTGGCAAAATGACAGTCATTCTGTCGCTATTGTTGGCTGACTTGGCGGAATCTGCTCGATCCCAATTAATACTTCCATGACTGACTTAACAATCGGTGCAGCTACCGTAGAGCCAAAGGCATTTCCCTTCGGTTCATCCACCACCGCCATCACCACATAACGAGGAGAATCCACACTTAAAATTCCCACAAAGCTGGTAATTTTGGCATTAGTAAAATACCCCCCCGTGGGACTGGCTTTCTGAGCTGTTCCCGTCTTTCCCGCCACTCGATACCCTGGAATGTCAGCCGTTTTTCCCGTTCCTTCGCTAACTACTGTTTCCATCATTTCCAGAACGTTCTGGCAAGTGGCGGGCGAGAAGATGGGGCGGGGCGCACTCAGACGTGGTTGCCAATAAAGCTGACCTTGACTATCAAAAAGTCCCTGTACAACATGAGGCACAACCAACTTACCCCCATTAGCTAACGTAGCATGGAGTTGAACAAGCTGAAGCGGCGTTAGGGAAAAGCCTTGACCAAACGCTGTTGTTGCTGGTTCGATCGGGGAACTGGTAAACTTTTGCTGGTTTTTGAGCTGTCCGGCGGTTTCAAATGGCAAATCTGTTTCCAGTTTCTGTCCCAATCCCAATCGTTCTAACCAACCATAATAAACCTCCGGCTTCATTTGTTGCATCATCCGCACCATTCCCACGTTACTGGAATGTTGCAGGATTTGGGCGGGATCGATCATGCCACGAGCTTGTTTATCATAGTTAGAAATGGGCCACCGACCGATCTGAATCGAACCTGTATCGTTGAATACCTGATCCGGACGAACTGCGCCAGATTCCAGCGCGATCGCTACATTCAAAGGCTTAAACGTGGAACCCGGTTCATACAAATCTGCCAATGCCCAATTTTTAAACAAACTAATGTCAGAGGTATAGAATTGGTTCGGGTTATAGGTTGGTTCTGACACCAACGCTAACAAGGAACCATCCCGGGCATCCATAACAATTACAGTACCTCGTTTGGCATTAAATTCCTTAATTTTTTGCTTGAGCGCAGAACGTGCCGCACGTTGTAAGCGACTATCTAGGGTCAGTTGCAACCGCAGATCATCAGAGTGGAGAAATCCTTCTGGAATATGATCAGGCATCAATGTTCCATTACCCGACCGACTCATTCGCAGCGTGCGAACTTCTCGTTCTAACAATTTTTCCTGAGAATACTCAATTCCTGCCTGACCTTGATGATCAACGTTGACATACCCGACCACATCGGCTGCTAACTCTTGCTGAGGATAAAGGCGAGAATATTTAGGAATCAGTTCAATCCCATCCAAACTTAATTGAGCGATTTTGTTAGCCACATCTTCAGTTAATGAACCGCCAACTCGAATTCCCGTATTTTTTTTGTTAAATAGCATTTCCAAATCCGCAGACGACTTATCCAGGATTGGCGCTATCTGAGTGGCTATATTTTGTTTAGGCAGTTTAAACAGTTTGGGATGAACATAAAGGGTATAGACTCGCCGATCCACCGCCAAAACATTCCCATTACGGTCAACAATTGGACGACGGGGAATAAACGGACGCATATAAATCATCTGCTGTTGCCGTGCTTTTTCTTCCAAGCTGGGAGAGATAACGACTTGCAGCCGATATAGATTAAATAAAAGCCCAAAACTCCCTGCCATCATGATTGCCCAAATTAACAGCAATCTAAACCCAGGACGTTGAAAAAGTTTTGACCCTTCCCTAGGCTCAAGGGCATGGTTTGGACCCTTCGCTTTGCTTAAGGGCATGGTTTTAATTTTTGAGTTCTGCATTCGATTACTCATCTTGCCCAACTAAAGTTTAGAGATTAGCTAGGCACAATAAATATATTATCCCCCCTGTCGCCCTATCCCCCTGCAACCTTAGTATCCCAAAGGAGTCTTTGCCAAAGTTTCTGGCTCAGGCTTCTGATTCGGAGATTCCCGGAATTGGCGCTGAGGTGCCGGAGGGAGCAAAATGGTATTGGCGGTAGTGGGTGTCACCAAACCTGTAGCTGGGCGTTCCGCTTGTTGAGCGAGTTGATCTTTGATGATTTCATTCGTCGTTGTCAGGTCACGTTCATTGCGTTGTAGTGTTCCCAATTTCCGGTATTCTTGCGTCCACTGCTGCTGGGTATATACAGTCCAGGAATAAATGGTTAGTGTGGCAATGCCTAGGATCAGGGTGATCACATCTGAACCGCGTTGCAGGATCATCAGCGATCGCAGCCAGCCTGGAGTCCGCTCTCGTGAGGTATTAAGCCGTTCTACTTTTTGCTGGCTGGTTCTAGGCTTCAGGGGGGACAAGTGGCTTGATCGAGATGAGCGCACCCTCGAGTGAACTGGAACTTGGCGAGAGGGACGACGTTGAACTGGAACTTGGCGAGAGACAGCATTCATAAGCTTATGGCAGATATTTGCATTTTGAGTTTTGTGTAGGAGCAGGCTTTACTATTATCATTTTTTACCTCACAAAGGATGCGACTCGTGAGAGTTCCAACCGATTTTTGAGTGCAAGAGTCTTGGCTATTGACTATTGAGTGGGAAATTTCTTTTATGTTTTCCCATCTCCCCCATCTCCCCTATCTTCCAAATCTCCCCTATCTTTCCTGTAAACTCGCTTGGGCGACTTCCCGTGAAAAATCAGAAGCCGGATCGGGGGATTGAGAGGACGAGGGACTCGATTGGATAGCATGAGGATGACGCACTGGGATTTGCAAAATAAACTCAGTCCCTTGACCGGGTTGCGATCGCACGTCTAATTGACCCTGGTGTTGGTTGACAATGGTTTGATAGCTCACGGTTAAACCCAAACCTCGACCTTCTCCAACGGCTTTGGTTGTGAAAAATGGCTCAAAGATACTCGATAGAATGTCTGGATTAATCCCTGAACCATTGTCAGCTATACTAATTTGTACCCGATCCTCCTCTGCGGAAGGGATGCTGGGTAGCCATTGCGTTCGCAGGGTAATTATTTTATCAGAATTAGGCGAACGATCGAGCGCTTCAATGGCATTTGTCAGAAGATTAAGAAATACCTGATTGATGGGCTTAGGGTAACATTCAACATGGGGGAGGTTATCGTAATGCCGCTCTATCTTGATCCTGTTGACAAATTGGTTGTGCAGGATTAATAATGTGTTTTCCAAAGCGGCGTTGATATCGATCAGTTTCAACGAGGCTTCGTTGTGCCGCGAAAATCTCTGTAATAACTGTACGATTTCCTGGATTCGCTGGGTTCCCGATTCCATGGATTGCAAAATTTTTGGTAAGTCCTTGCTTAAAAAATCAATTTCTACCTCCTCTAAGATGTTTTCGAGTGTCGGTGAGGGATTGGGATATTCAGTTTGGTAGGCTTGCACTAAGCGCAGCAAGTCATTGACATAATTTTCTAGGTAAGGAATATTGCCATAGATGAAACTGATGGGATTATTAATTTCATGAGCCACCCCAGCGACCATTCTGCCTAAACTGGACATTTTTTCACTCTGAATCAGTTGGACTTGGGTGAGTCGCAGTTCTTCAATCATTTCTGCCAGTTTTTGGGCTTGCATGGCATTATGTGCCGCTTGTTGCTGGGTGCGGGTATATAAATATGCCTGTTGTAGAGAAATTGCTAGCTGATCGGCAACAGCTTGTGCTAGTTCTTGATCGTGTTTTGACCAATAGCGAATGTAAGCACATTGATTGAGATACAAAATGGCATAGAGTTTTCCATGGGCTTGCACCGGAACCACTAATGAGGATTTGATTTGGGCATGTTGGTACTCTTGGTTGTTTACATCAATCCGCTCATCTTGGGTTACATCAGGAATCACTACAGCCTGTCGGTGCTGAATAATCCACTGTGTAATCGGGCCATGGGGATTGAATGTATCCTTGCAAGGGGCAAAGGGTTGGCGATACACCTCATAGAGATGGTTCTGGTGTAATGAATCGCTGTTATTCTTGGTGATTGGGGTTTCTCGGTTGACAGATGGTACATCTGAAGTCTGGTAATCCTCCACTAAATGCACCAAGCATCGATCCACTGCCAACGCTGAGCACATCTGGGTAATTGCTTCCGTTAATATGGTCTGGGGGTCAAAACTCTGGCGAGTTTGGCTAGTAATATGATTAACGAGCTGCTCCCGAATGGCTTGGTTCTGGGTTTGTTCATAGAGTTGGGCTTGACGGATTCCAATTTCTAAGGATTCTGCTATCGACTCTAAAAATTGAATTTCTGGAGTTGCCCAAAACCGGGGTTGTTCACAAAGACAAGCAATAAATCCAATTCCGTTTTCTTTACCTGTGACGGGAATAAATAAGTTTGCCTTATAGCCCCAGAGGGGGAGATAGGGGACGAGTGATGGGGGATTGGCAGGGGATTTCTGTAAAAGCCGTTGAATTCTCCATCGTAGTCCTGTGGGTGTCAAGTGCGCTGTTCCGTGATTAACGATCCGTTTCCCTTCTGCGATCGCCCGTGCTAGAGTGCCAAAATATTCCAATGGATACTCTCCCAAATATGAAGGCTGATGCTCATGCTGACGGCGTTCGCAGACAATCTCAACTTGCCCTCGTTCTTCCCAATACCAGAAAAAACTACAACAATCAAGTCGAAGCAACGCCGCAATTTCGTCTACGGCTGTTTGCACAACAACTTGCAATTCCAGGGAATTACGGATACGATCAACGATTTTTTGGGTTAGTGCTGCTTGCCTTGGGGGATACTTGATCCAAGCTTGGATCGATTGAAAAGCGTGATAAAAATTAGAAAACACAATGCATTCCTTAAACAATCCTCCGCACCCACCTTGACGGCTTGTCCTGATTTTATAGGCTAAACCGCAAAAAAACCCTATATTAACAATTATGCAGCTAATTTAGTCATACTACGTAATTCTTCAGAATTTATCTGAATCATAAGTAACATTCCGACAACTAGGTCAGGTAAGCGGGTGAATGTCATTCCAGCCTATCTTGGCATCTTCCTTCACTCTCAAGGCAAGTAAAGCGGCGTGTAAGCGCAGTGTAGCGAAGTGCCACCCTTATCGGTTAGAATAAACTACCCAGACCTGCTATCGCAGAGGTCTGGGTTTTCAGTAGCCCTGAAGTCATCAAACAAGTTAAGCTGAACGTATCTGGGAGTTCTGTTTAACTTGCACGATAACCCCGTGCCTCCAGGCTGGTTTATAGACAGCCCCACAAGTGCAATATTATTGGCTCCATTAAAGTCGGCATCCCCATGCCAACCACAATGACCACACCTGAAAGTCTTGCCACTGCGATAAGACTTTCCCTTTACAGGGTGAATGTGTAGGCAGTTGTGACACATTTGGGAGGTATAGGCAGGGGGGATTGGGGTAACTCGAATCCCAGCAGAAGGTGCTTTGTACTCAATAAACATTCGCAGTTGATAAAATGCCCACGAATTTGAGCGTCGCCGCTCTGTCTTGTTTCTCGGCTGCTGGTTAGTTCTGTCCCTGATGCCTGTTAGGTCTTCTATGGCAATTGATGCACTCAGTTCAACTGCCCGTTTGACCACTGACTTAGAAATGTTGTGATTGAGCCATTGCTGATAGCGCTTTTCCCTCCCCGACAGCCGTTTCAAGATTTCTCGACATCTACGCCGAGTCGTCCTTGTGCCTTTCGGGGCACTCTTCTGGAGAGACGCCCTAATCTTGGAAAACTTGTCTCTAACTTCCTGGATACCCGTACCGTCCCACTTTTTTCCTTCCGAGGTAACCGCAATGTCGCGGCGTCCTAGGTCGATACCAATTACTTTATCGGTATCCTTTGGGTCGGGTGCGCCATCCTTAATCTGAATATGCAGGTAGAACTGACAGTCACGGTGCTTGCACAGTTGAGCTGAGGTAGGGTTCCTTCCTTTGAGTTTTCCTCTTTGGTAGTTGCCTACCTTCAACTCAATCCGTTCTCTGCCGTGAATGGTGGCAAGGCTTACCGTCCAGTCTTTCTGTGTGAACCGAAACAAGTCCTTATCACAGTCCATGCTGCTTGGGTGAAACCCTTTAACAGGCTTGCCTTTGTGCAAGGCTACCTTTCGGTTAGCCGCTACTCTTGCACAAGCTCTGACTGCCATGTTTGCCACCAAATTAAATTCGCTTTTGATGGTTTGATAAGTCAGAGATTGGATAGCAATTTTGTTGGTCAGCTTTGGGTTTGTATGTGTGTTCACATAGTTGCAAGCATCCGCAAACGCCTGAAGGGTTGCCTCTAATTTAGCCACTTGTTCAGGAGAGGGTTGGAGCTTTACAACTATCGTGAGAACTTGTTTCATGGCTAAGATTATACCACTCACCTAGCGGGAAATAATGGGAAATACGAAAGGACATTGAGTCCTCGTATTTCCCGCTCTCCCCCTGCGGCTTACCTCCACTTCGTCAAGGTTGAAGCCGTAGCCCCTCGCAATCCCGGTGGGTTGATTCTAGCTGGATTAAGGAAAAAAACAAGTAGTCGTGTTAAAACTATAAAGTTATAGTAAGCTAACATAACGTCTAATTTGACGAAGACCTTAACAAAAGGGGGAGTGTATGACTAAAAAATTACTGAGTTTGCTGCTGGTGTTGGCTTTGGGAGCTACTTTGGGTGCTTGCCAAAATGAAGCAGGCTTAGACGATACTGAACCAGTAGAGGGTGGAGAAGCCATAGAGGAACCCGTTGAGTCTCCTACTGAGTCTCCTGCTGAGTAGCCTAGCCACAGAGGAATAGCGATCGCCCATAGATCGCCCTATCCCTAAAGCTTGAAAGTATTTCTTAAGCCAAAGTGCGATATCGAGACATTCTTGTCAGGTATCGCTTTTTGTTTTCAACCTTGGCACCAGCTTCTTTGCCATAGAGCATCAACCATGAACTCTAAACAACAACGTTGGTTGCACTTAGGGCTACTCATGTTATGGATAGCTCTGGGTACAATCCTGCGCTTGAGTCGTCTTTTGTCTCTACCCCCGTGGACAGATGAATGTGCCACGATGGTCTTTAGTTTAGGTAACAGTTTTCAAACCGTGCCACTGAATCAGTGGATTGGTGCGGATGTCTTGCTCTCTCCTTTGTCGCCTATAGTTGATGCAGATATTAGTTCAGTTGTCAACCATTTAATCCAAGAAAGTACCCATCCACCCATTTATTTTTTCCTAACCCATTGGTGGATAAAGTTCTTTCCCACCGATGACGGATTGGTATCATTATGGGGGGCGCGATCGCTCTCAGCATTGTTGGGAATTGCGGTTATTCCTAGCCTATTCGGTTTGGGGTATCTGGCGTTTGGTTCTCGGTTAGTCGGTCAAATCGCCACCGCAATGATGGCGGTTTCACCTTATGGGATTTTTCTCGCCCAAGATGCACGTCACTACACCTTGGCGATTTTATGGGTGATTGCGTCTTTATCCTGTTTAGTCATGGCGATTCAAGCCATCCACCGTCATCAGCCGTTATCTGTTGGCATGGGATTAGTTTGGGTGGGTGTCAATAGTTTGGGAATCGCCACTCATTATTTTTTCAGCTTAACCCTATGCGCTCAAGGGGTTGTGCTGTTGACGCAGGCTTGGCAACAGGGAAGGAAAGATCCTCAGAGTTTGACGCGATCGCATTGGCGGCGTATCTATGGGGTTTCGGTAGGGACGCTTATCGGCTGTTTAGTCTGGCTACCTGCTTTATACAGTATCTACGGTAGCGAACCCACCGCCTGGATAGCTGACGGGGATCTAACCGGTGAATGGTTAGCACCCATCGGGCGGCTGTTAATATGGGGGCTGAGTATGATCCTGTTGCTTCCTACCGCCACAACTATTTTGCCGATTGGGATTATAGTCTTGTCTGGTATAGTGACGGTTTTATTTACCGTTAGCCTGATACCGAAACTTAGTAATGGCTGGAAACTTCAACAGCATTTTCCCGATCCCCGTTTAGCCTTGCAGGTTTTCAGGGTATATTTAGTGAGTGCGATTGCCTTAGTCTTTGGCATCACCTACGGTTTAGGTATGGACTTAACCCTAGGGGCACGGTTTCAGTTTTTTTACTTTCCGGCTGTAATCTTGGTATTCGCCGGGATACTCGCTGGAGTTTGGCAGCAGGAAACGTTCGATCCAGCTTCTGAGATAAAGCATAGCAAAGCAATTGTGGCAATGATTTGGCTAATGGGATTAATCGGAGGATTTACTGCAATTGGGAATTTAGGATACTTACAAAATCACCGTCCTGATTTACTTGCACCCGTAATTCAAGACGCTTCTCAATCTCCCGTATTCATTGCCACCACTCACAAGCATCATGGACAAACCGGACGACTGATGGGGTTAGCTTGGGAATTTAAACAGTTATCGGATAGGAATGGTTCTGTTCAATTCTTCCTAGCCGATCGCGATCCCCAAAAGAGAACCTATACAGACGCGATCGCACTCTTGCAAAAAACGTTAACTGAACTGTCACGCCCCTTCGATTTATGGTTAGTGGATTTTCGGACTAAGGTTGATTTAGACGCGCAGCATTGTTTTCGGGATCGGTTATCTGGGTCATGGGCTGGTGAATATAAATATAAACTTTATCGTTGTTTGGCAGAAAAATAAAATAATGGGGTTTTCAAGTTAGTGGGATACCTTATTTTATTCCTCATCCCTGATTAATGTACTGTCCGATTTTTTAGGGCTTCTTCTCGTATCTCACCAACCCGTTCAGGTAGTAGAGACGTTCCGGCGGAACGTCTCTACCACAGTTTTTTATTCCCATTAAACCGGAAACGGCAAAAACGGGATAGAACTCACCAAAGTTTGTAAATTGTCAGCTAAAGCTGTCGAGAGTTGCTGGGTGATCGGTAAACTATCAACCACGATGCCAGTACACAAAAGCATCATGTACAGAATAGAGTATTTAAACAGTCCTCGAGCCAGTTGGTTACTGGTTGGGTTTTGTAATAACTGCCACGCTTTTTGCAGAAAAATACTCCCCAACAACAGCGCGATCGCGCCATAAACGACACCCGATACCCCCAACGGATAAATGAATAACAGCGACGCGGGGACAACTAACAACGTGTAAACCCAGATTTGACGGGTTGTAGACTCTTCACCTGCTACTACGGGTAACATGGGAATTCCGACTTTGGCGTAATCCTCGCGAATCATCAAAGCCAGCGCCCAGAAATGGGGAGGAGTCCACAAAAAGACGACAGCAAACAGTAACCAGGCGGGTAAACTCAACTCTCCCGTCACCGCCGCCCAACCCACCAGCGCTGGAATCGCACCTGCTGCACCGCCAATCACGATGTTCTGGGGTGTATGGCGTTTGAGTAAGTGGGTGTAAATCCCCATGTAGAAGACAATGCCCGACATTGCCAATAATGCAGCTAGAAGATTGGCAAATACAACCAATAGGGTAAACGATGCCGAGGCTAAAGCGATCGCAAATAACAAGGCATCACGAGTCTGTATCCGCCCTGAGGGAATCGGACGGTTACGGGTGCGTAGCATCTCATAATCGATATCACGATCATAAATGCAGTTGAGGGCTTGAGCCGAAGCAGCGGCTAAGGTTCCTCCAAGCAGGGTAATGAGTAGCAAAAAGGGATCAACTTGCCCCTCAGATGCCATCCACATCCCGGCGGCTGTCGTAATCAACAGCAGGGGAATGATACGAGGTTTTGTGAGTTGGTAGTAGCTCTGAATCACTTGCCGAACGTTGTCATGTTGACGGGATACAGTTGTCCCAATCATTGAACACCAATTCCTTTTTGTTGAAACACTACGTACACTTTGACACAATCGTCACTTTTATGCTGTAGGGGCATAAGGGAGCGGGGGGCATTGGTGACGGGGAGACGAGATGGGCCAGATGAAGGAGTTAACTCAAAACCTCAAAACTCAAGACTTCCCCAATGCTATAGGCTGGAGTTTGCCACGGCTAGCCCAGTGGTGCGATCGCGTAATGCCAAAACGGTAAAGACAAGCAAATCTCCTAGTAATGCCGCACCTACGGCTTGATGGGACACGGTTAGGGGTTCAACCTGTAGGTGTAACCAGAACGTCGCCACTCCCAGAAGAATCTGTAAAATGACTAATCCACCAGCCAGATTGGCTAACTGTCGCAACAGGGGATGGAGGGCAGGTGTGCGCCATGCCACAATGACAAGAGTCAAGGTGGCTAACGTAGCTGGGACTACACCCGCAATGTGACTATTCATCACGGTGCAAAGTTGAGAAGCGCCAAAGCATTGATGTAATGCCCAACGGGAAGCAACCAAACCCCCCAACAAGCTTTGTAAGTAAACCAAAATAGCTGCCGTCAAACCCAGCCACGGTAAGGGTCCAGCCGCTCCTGTACCCTTGTAAGGCATGAGGGCTGTACCAATAATCAGTAAGGTTGAGAAAAACAACAAGGCTGTACCCAAGTGAGCCGTCACAATATCAAACCGTAACAGTTCGGTAACCGTTAAGCCACCCAAGACGCCTTGAAACACAATTAAACCAAAGGCAAACGTTGTTGCCCAAGGCAGCCACTTGGGTAAAAAACGGCGATCCCACCACGACAAACCCATTAGGGCGATCGTACTGACGCCAATTAATGCAGCATCGAGGCGATGGAACCATTCCAAAAAGACTTGAAAATTCATTTGCTGACTTGGCACTAACTGTCCGTAGCACAGGGGCCAATCGGGACAAGCGAGTCCAGCATTCATCACCCGCGTCGCACTTCCTACTGCCATCAACAGCAATGTAGCGATCGCGATTTTCCAAACAAGGCGGCGGTTACGATCCCTGGCTTGGGAGCGATCGGGGGACTTAATCGTATGTTGATGAAGGACGGATTCAGTCATAGCACTCATCATAAACCTCGTGAGACTCCAGGTTCAGCGTTCGCTTGCGTGCGCGTAGCGCGTAAGCAACCTGGAGGGGGATAGAGGTCAAACCGCTCCACTCAACGTGGACAAGTTTGACAATCCAGTTGAAGGCACAACGATTAAACCTGTGCTTCGCTGCAACAACTGGACTTTTTTAGCAGTAAACTGCCCAATTCGTTTCCAATGGCAATTAGACACAGAAATCTGTGTTTGGGTATCTCCGGAACACCAGCCTGTATAAACTTTTCCAGCTTTTTCAGCAATTACCTTATCACCTTTTCTGATTCCGTGACGAGTGATTGTACCGCCATACTTGCGTCGCTTACCACCCTTTGATGGAGCGCACAAGTGTAATTGTCTGCGGACCATAGGTGGTCTACGAATTGTCGCAAACGGCGCGGGTGTGATTCGGACATCACCTTCCCAGTTTCCATGTTTGTTGGAACCGGAATACCACTCTTGCCATTGGACAAACTCAAACGATGCCAAGCTCACCCCATCAACCGCATGGGTTTCGGGGACTTGGGATGACTTGTTCTTGTCTTTAGACAGCCCTAACCATTTTCTTAATTGGCTAGTTCCATTACCATCGCGCTGCCATCCTTGGTGAGTTTTAACCGGAGCCAACTCGGAGAGCCACTTTAAGACCTTCCGCTGACCTACCATTACCGGAGAAAAACCAACACCAGAACGAGCTGCTCGCCTACCACGGGTTCGATCCACATCAGCCATGACCAACTCGTAATGAATTGAACTGATGGGGAATAGCTTAAACAACTCCTTGATAACTCGAAACTCCAACTGTTTGTTGGCTCTAATTGAAGGAGGCAGTTTAGCCTGTTTGCGGTTATCAAACCTTTTTTGACGGTGACAACGTTTGTTGTAAGGAATTTTGCGATTGATTCGCCGTCCCCGTCTTGAACGGCGCATAGCTTGCCGTAACTCCATTCGGTCTTTGACTGTTTTGAACGGCAGAATCAAATGCGCCATCCATAAGGTAGCACGACTTGATTGAACTCCGATTCCCGAATAGAGTTTTCCTGGATCTAACCCCACAGCAATAGGCTGCAAATCTTTTCCGGATTCAACGCTCAATTGCACCGCAAAGCATTCAATGTCGTTGTGTACGATTTTGGCTTTTCCTTCTTTCAACCAACGTCTAGCTCTACTAGCTTTGGTTGGCATTAAGGGTTTGCCTGATTTTGATAAAACTGGTACTCGTAACATGGATATAATCCTCTGGTGTAGAGACACGCCATGGCGTGTCTGTACGAAGTACATAGTCCCTTCCCGCCATCTCAACGAAGATGTCCTGACTCAACAGCGACTCGACAAAAAGCCTTAGAGATAATCCGAACTAGGGAGGTATCCGGAAGTCTGTGCCACGCTGAGACGATGGTGCGGTATTCGACAGTTTAAATCGCTATTTGTCTAGCAATCCCTGACTTCAACGAAGTAAGTCAGGGTTGTGAATCTCTCCAATGAACTACTCACACGATAACGCGCCAGCACCTAATCTGGGTGAGGAGGGGATGGGGGATATGGGGAAGTGTTGAGTGTTGAGTGTGTAGGGGTGGGTTTCACTACTATCAATTCTGCATCCAGATGTGAATAAACCCGCCCCGACTGAGTGTTGACCCTTCGCCCTTGCTCAAGGGCATGGTTTTAAGTTAACGGCTTATCTCCCCCTGCTTCCCTGCTCTGTTGCACCTCTACTCTCCCTGTTTATCCGTCTTTGAAGTCAATAATGCCGGAATCGTGAAATAAAACGTTGTTCCTACGCCCAGAGATGATTCGACCCAAGTTTGCCCACCGTGATGTTCCACAATTTTCTGACAAATCGATAAACCAATCCCTGTTCCTGGATATTCTTCATTGGTATGTAAACGCTGGAACACCTTAAAAATTCGTTCAAAATATGCCGATTCTATGCCAATACCATTATCCTGAACCCTAAACACCCATTCATTAAACTCAGTGGGTTCTGGCGGAATCGGCGGCACAATAGCGGACTCATAACTTGATGGAGAACTTTTTTGGCGCAATTCTGCCGCAATTTTAATCTCTGGTGCCACCTCAGGGGAGCAAAATTTGAGGGCATTACTGATTAAGTTTTGAAACAGTTGTACCAGTTGGATGCCATCTGCCATGACAATAGGTAAATGTTCGCAGGTAATCACAGCACCCCGTTGTTGAATCACACTGTCTAAATTTGCCAAAACGGACTCGATCACCTGATTGCAGTCTGTTGGTTCAAACTCTGCCCCCTGAGTTTCAACTCGTGAATAGTTAAGCAAATCTTGAATCAGCTTTTCCATGCGATCGCCTGCCTCTAAAATCCGATTCATGTAATGATCAGCTTTGTCATCCAACAAACCCTGGTATTTTTGGCAAAAGAGCTGACCAAACGCCTTCATCGTTTGCAGGGGCGAGCGCAAATCATGAGAGGCAATGCGGGCAAATTCTTCCAAGTCTTGATTCGAGCGGATTAGCTCCCCGTTGAGTTGCTGAAGTTGTTGATTCTGTTGCTGCAATTGCCAATTTTGCTCCACAATTTGCTGTTGCTGGCAGACAATCGTCAGTTGGTTCTTCACCCGCGATAACACTTCTTGCACATGAAAGGGCTTGGTAATATAGTCTGATCCTCCCACCTCAAAGGCTTTTACCTTATCCCATTCATTATCCAACGCGCTCAAAAAAATAACGGGAATGTGCTGGGTTCGTTCATCGGATTTTAAGTGCTGACATAGTTGATACCCATCCATTTGAGGCATCATAATATCCAGCAAAATTAGCTGTGGCAGAGCCTTTTCGATACCCATTAATGCCATTTTTGCGCTAATAGCATTTCTCACCTTATATCCCGCCTCGCTTAGAGTTGTCGATAACAGACGCAAATTGTTGGGTTGATCATCGACAATCAAGACATAGCCGGGAGTTTTTAGGTTAGTCATGGTAAAGGGGTTGAGTCAGGTTCACTAAAATGTCAAAGCTAAACTCATGCTATTACACCGACTGAGGCTTGAAACTTTACTGTAGCCGACAGAACTTGCGATCGCGGTCAAATTCTGGATCTTGCCAGGAAAAGGCAAAATGACTCACGCTACTTATACCAGGAATTCGCTGACGGATTGCTTCCATCTGCTTTTCTAGAGAGGGGCGATTGCTGACAGATTTACCCCAGGTTCCGGCTAGGGCTGGTATTATTTTGGTATTCATCGGCGCCCGATCCACAACTCGTCGGACTAAGTTCTCAATGCAACCTGTGTGACCGCAAACGCCATAAGACATGGGATGCCACTCTAAAGTTGGGGCAAAATGATCCCAAGGCTGCAGTCGGGAATCATACCCTCCTTGACCAACAACTTGATTACCGTCGGGAAAAAATACAGCTCCGGCTTTGATTCCAGCACGCTGAGCGGGTAATGTCGCCATGGACAGAAAATCTAACACCCCTTGAGCTGCATGAGCAACGCTAAGCTGCCACAATTGCCAGTTTAGGGCGGCTGTACTATCTGCCTCGGAGGGCGATCGACCTTGCCACATCGGTGTGGGTTCGTTGGGATAGCGTATCTTGACTGATTCTACATCTTTCGTACTAATTGAACCATCCTGCACGTAGCGTTGAATCAGTTCGCGTCCTTGATTGTTGAGAGCGCGATTATATAAGGCTTGTTGGGAAGCTTCACTATATATCCATAAGTCTTTAACCTTAGTGGCAACCGAATCTGAGCCGCTACCACGAGGATAACGAATATAGTCAAATAACATACCATCAGGGCGACGTTTCGTCACTGCCTGAACCAGTTGGTAGTAATCCGTTTTAGCTTGATTATTATAGGGATCGATAAAGACTTGGGACTGGTCGTGAACAAAGGATAAACTGGTTTGACCTCGACCATTGCGAGCGAGGACACCTTGCCTATCCATACGCTGGGCATAAGTGTAACCGAAGTTCATCGAGAACATCCAAGCATCAACCCGCAATCCCCGTTCATGCCCTTTTTGAATAGTCTGGGCTAATAAATCCACACGTTCATATCCTGGTGTTCGCACGACTGGGGGCCAGGGGGTGGGGTTGTCTGAGGCGGGGAGCAAGACTTGACCATCAGAAAAGACTTCCACATAAACCTTGTTGTAGCCTCGATTTACGATACGGTCAAGAATCTCGTCAATCGCACCCGTGCGAACATCACAGGCATATAGGCGTAGCCATATCGCTTGATCTTGGGGGAAGGTGCGAGAGCGACATTGGCGCAAAACATCAGCATGTTGTTTGACGATGGCTTTATAGCGGTTATCAAAATCTGGGTTCCCTTTGATCGCACCCAGGCGAAGGCTTTCTTTTTGCGCGATCGCATCATCAGCAAATTGGCAATAAGCAGCCGTTTGAGCCTGCGCCGTTTTAGCCGCATAGCCCTGAGTGATGACACTACTTGTCAACAAAGCTGCAACCAGTGAGCGATAATAATATCGCCAATGCCATCCCCTAGGGACAAGACTGTTGGACATTCCTATAAAAACCACAAAAGAACGACAAGTCGGTGTCTTTAGTATTAACAGACGATCGAACGAATCGACAAATTATGCCATAAGGAGTGAACACATCTTTTGTATTGTTCCGGTGCGGAGGGGCATCCCGTGTCGTCAATAAAGCTCATCGCCTCCTAAGCAATAGCTGGATTGGATGAGAAGCCCACACTGCAAGCAGTCAGTGTGGGAGTATGTCACTTCTAAGCCTTGTGTCCTATTTCCGGATCATTGCACTTGGCTCCCCCTGCTCCCCTTAAATCAGGTTAAGCTCCACGTCTTATCGCTCGTTCCACCTGTCGGAATTCTTGATCTAGACGATCTTTGAGCTTCTGGGGTAAGGGACGATTGGGATAGGAGCTATAGTAACCTGCCAGAGAATTGAGGGCTGTTCTCATGGTGGAGAACGAACTTAGGTTAGCCACAGAGCTATCTCGACGATAGCGCGAAATATACTCATTAATGCTTTGACGCGCTTTTGACTGAGCCTCTGATTTATTAGGCGCATCGTCTGGTATTTCAATAGCCGCTCTCAAGGATTCTAAAGCGGTTAGAGTATCTTGGCTATAATTGCCAACCAAACCAGTACTGCTCGACGAACACCCCGTTAGCGAGATCGCAACCACGAGGACAAGGGCAACAAGACGGGATAAGTAGCGCTTCATAAGCATCATTCACAATAGACGAAATTTCAAGGTAAAATTGATCCTAACCCGGATTGGTGTCACATAGTTTTGAGTTTTGACCCTTCACGACCTTCGAGGGCATGGCTCGTGAGTTTTCAGTGTAAGGTAATGAGGAGAGCGAAGCATGAGTGAAGCGAAAACATCTGGAAAAGTGTCGTCACTGAGACGCTCACACTAGCTTTGTCATCTCAAAATATCGTATCCTTGCCAGAGATACTGGATGGGTGTTAACCATGGATTCAAAAACGAACGAAGTCAAACAAATGGCATCTCAATTACTCGCAGGTATGCTGGCTAATCCTCATATTTACACCACAATCAGTGATGAGGGACACCAAGGACAGCTAGAACAGAAACTGATCCTGATGGCGGTGGAGATGGCAGAGGACTTGATTGACAAGGCTGAAAGTCGTCATCCTTCATAAACCCCGTCCTACTTCTTGAGGGCGGGGATTCGCGCGAATTATGTTGAGTTAGCCGGAAACTGTCCAGTCGATTCAATCCCCTTGGGAACAGTATATCCCTAGGGTGAAGCGAGGATTTGTTGGGGACGATGGAACTTAACCGAATCGTCCGCTTACATAGTCTTTCGTGGCTTCCTCCTTGGGATTTTGGAAGATATTTTCAGTTTCGTCATACTCGACTAAGTACCCTTGCTTTCCGCCCTTTTCTGTGGCTTTGGCATTGAAGAAGGCGGTCATATCAGCAACCCTTGTGGCTTGCTGCATATTGTGGGTCACAATCACAATACTGTACTTTTGTTTCAGTTCGTGCATTAAATCTTCAACCTTAAGGGTTGAAATCGGGTCAAGAGAAGCACAAGGTTCGTCCATTAATACCACATCTGGGTTAATCGCGATCGCACGGGCAATACATAACCGTTGCTGTTGTCCCCCCGATAAAGACATTCCGTTGGTTTTTAGCTTATCTTTGACCTCATCCCATAAAGCTGCAGCGCGTAGGGAGTTTTCAACTAATTCATCTAGATTACCTTTATAGTTATTCACCCTGGCACCATAGGCAATATTGTCATAAATTGATTTGGGGAACGGGTTGGGTTTTTGGAACACCATACCAATCCGTCGCCGTACCTCTACCGGATCGACCTTTTTGTCATAAAGGTTTTTCTGGCGATAGTAAACTTTACCCTCAATGTGAAATGAATCAATTAAATCGTTGAGACGGTTGAAGCAGCGGATCAATGTGCTTTTACCACAACCCGAAGGACCGATAAAAGCCGTGATCCGGTTTTTGGGAATTGCTATAGACACCCCCTTAACCGCTAAAAATTTGCCATAGTAAATATCTAGGTTTTCCGTTCGTAAAACCGTTTCTGTTGATTGCTCATTGGCTTGATTTGGCTCGGACATTTTCCGATGAGATTCCATGATAATTTCCACTGATTTTTGAGTTGGCATCTTGTTCCAACAAGTAGGTTTTCTTTAGAACTTAGAACTTTATTGAACTTCAGATTTTATTCTATATAGGTCGGTTAATTTGATAATTCATAATCAATAAGTCAGTAAATGCTTTTCCGAGTTGCCCAGCGAGAAATTACACTGGTTAATAAGACCAAAGCCACCAGGATTAAAGAAGCCGCCCAAGCTAATTCTTGCTGATCCGAAAAAGGCGAGGTGGCAAAATTGTAAACTAACACAGCCAGGGAGGGAGTCGGTTGACATATCCCTGAGGGCCAGAAGAAGGTGAATAGAGCTGTGAAAATCAGCGGGGCTGTTTCGCCAGCGGCGCGAGCAACCGCCAAGGTAGTTCCCGTCAAGATGGCGGGTAAAGCGGCGGGTAGAACCACTCTCAATACGGTTTGATATTCCGAAGCTCCCACACCCACAGACGCCCAGCGCACGTCCTGAGGCACAATTTGCAGGGCTTCATCTGTGGTTCTGATGATGATCGGTAGCATTAGTACCGCCAGTGCTACGCCTCCGGCCAATGCAGAAAAGCTACCTGAACAGGGGATGAATCCAGGTCCAAGCACAATCAGCCCGTAAGCAAATATCCCGGCAATAATTGAAGGGACACCACTCAAAACATTAGTGGCAAAGCGAATCCAGCGAGCAATTGAACCCGAACTAAATTCTGACAGATAAACGGCGGCTAAAACCCCAATGGGAAAACTAATCAGCGCCCCAATCGCAATCACAATCAACGTACCGACAATCGCATTGCCCACACCACCACCGGATAAACCCGCCGCCGGGGGCAATTCCGTAAATAAGTCTAAGTTCAGGCGGTTAAATCCTTTGATGATCACATAGATAATAACGGCAAACAACGGAATCAGGGCAATAACTAGGCAAGCTCCGGCTAGGATAGTCATCACGATGCCAAACAGCGATCGCCCACTCGTGTATGAACGAGTAAAACTGTGAGTGGGAAAGTCTTCAGGTTGTTGATCTTGGATATTTTCTGACATAAAGTTTTCAAGTTTTGACGTTTTGACCCTTCGAGAGAGGGAACCTGGTTTTGAATGAACTTAAAATTCCCTTTGTGAAGACGTTCCACGCCTTACGTCTCTACTTTCCTGCTCCCACTATCTCACCTTAAAACTTCTTAACTTGGCGCACAATCAACTCCGCCAGAATATTAACGATTAGTGTTAAGACAAATAGCACGAACCCGGCATACATTAAAGCCGCAACCTGTAAACCTGAAGCTTCAGCAAATTGATTCGCTAAAAGGGAGGCGATGGTGTTGGCTGGAGCAAGTATAGAAAAATTAAGTTGATTGGCATTACCAATCAGCAAGGTCACTGCCATGGTTTCTCCCATCGCTCGACCTAGCCCTAACATTATGCCACCGACAATGCCCGAAAATGCAGCCGGAATCAGAACCCGAAAGATAGTTTGCCAGCGGGTGGCTCCCAAGCCCAGAGATGCTTGTCGCAGATCTGGAGGTAGAGACGCCAGGGAATCGCGAGAAATTGCCGTGATAATTGGCAAAATCATAATCGTTAAAATAATACCCGCCGGAAACATACCCACCCGTGTAGGCTCTGTACTAAACAGAGGAATCCAGCCGAAGTTGTTATGCAGCCACTCCTCAAGAGGAATCAGGACAGGAATCAAAACATAAATGCCCCATAGCCCGTAAACCACACTGGGAATCGCCGCTAACAGTTCCACCATAAACACCAGAGTCATCCGCGCTGATTTGGGCAGAAAGTTTTCGCTCAAAAACACAGCGGTACCAATTCCCAGAGGTACAGCAAACAGCAGTGCGATCGCGGCACTCATCAGCGTCCCGTAGATCATGGGTAACGCCCCATAATTGTCTTCTACGGGGTTCCAGGCGCTGTTGACCAGAAAATTCAGACCAAATTCCCGGATCGCGGGCAAGGCTTCTATGCCCACTGTGATCGCGATGAAGATTAAAATTCCCGCAACTGACAGCGCCAAGATGCGAGCCAGCCAGACAAACCCCCGGTCCAGAGTCTTTTCAACCCTCGACCGTTCGGGGAGTACTGCTGAATGGGATTCAGCTTGTGTGGTCATAATTGATCAAAGTGAACCAAGTTATCAGAATTTCCACAATACCAGCGAACAGTTCAAACGTAGCATCTGAGGAAGGTAGAGTTTTATGTAGGGGCGGGTTTAACTGTTATCTTTTCTTGTTTACCCTGATGGCACTAAACCCGCCCCAACGAGTGGAATAATTGTGAATAAACTCACAACTGCCTCATCTCCCTCAGGTCGCGTAATCCTATTGCCTAACGTCAATGTCATAATCTGGGCTAATCACATCAGCCGCTTCTGCCACTTTTTCCCTCACATTTTGCGGTAGCTTCACATACCCTAACTCTGGGGCAATTTCTTGACCTTCAGTCAACATATACTCAATTGTTGCTTCTAAAGATTTCGCCGTCTCCGGCTCAGGATAGTCCTGGTAAGCCAAAAGCCAAGTATAGGTGACAATGGGGTAGGATTCCTCGCCTTCGGGATCGGAAATAAATGCCCGCAGGTTTTCTGGCAAAGTCACAGCTTCTAACGTTTTTGACGCCGATTCATCAGTAGGCTTGACAAAATTCCCCGATTGGTTTTCCAAGGCAGCATAGTTGAGGTTATTCTGCTTGGCGTAGCCGTATTCGACATAGCCAATTGCACCGTCTGTTTGTTGAATCTGAGCCGTAACCCCTTCATTTCCCTTTGCCCCAATCCCGGTGGGCCACTCGACGGTTTTGCCTTCCCCAACTTGCTCTTGCCACTCTGGACTAATCGCACTCAGGTGTTTGGTAAAGACGCCTGTGGTTCCACTGCCGTCGGAACGGTGAATCACGTTAATCTTTTCATCGGGCAACTCTACACCCTCGTTTGCCGCCGCAATTGCTGGATCATTCCAGTTGGTAATGTTACCGAGGAGAATATCCACATAGACATCCCGTGGCAGTTGCAGGTTTTCTATCCCATTCAGGTTGTATGCCAGTACGATACTACCAGCCGTCATCGGCAGCATGAGAACGCCTCTATCAACTTGCTCTATTTCTTCGTCCTTCATGGCAACATCACTGGCGCCGAAGTCTACCGTACCTTGGAGAAACTGTTCCACACCAGCGCCACTACCGACGGATTGATAGTTGACCCGGAGTTTGGGATATTGAGTGCTGAGTTCTTGAAACCAGCGCTGGTATATCGGGGCGGGAAACGATGCACCAGCACCAGTGAGCGCTACAGGTTCAGCCAGGGCGAGTTTGTCGCTTCCCTCACCTGCGACACCTGTTTGATCGGTCTCTCCCGTGTCAGTGCTTTGATTTCCGCACGCCGCTAGGCTGACGGCTAGAGCGAGTACAGAAACGGAGCGGACTAAACGAGCTGGATTAATGAAAGCGAGACGGAACACCATTTAACTAAGCCTCAAAGACAATTACACTACGGTAAGTCTCTTGTAGGATACCCCTCATTCGTAAAGAGAAGGTTAACGGGTTTCAATTGAATTTCTGTAGGGGTTTGGTGCCAAAACCCCTAGTATTAATTATCCGTTGACGCTCTCCCTCCTAGAAGAAGGGAGATTCTATGGAAATTTCGTTCCATATATCCCGGTAAACGGGTTCCCAGGCACACGATATTCGCCATCTAGGGCATCGTGTTATCTCCTAACACCCTGTCGATTCAGGGCTGGGCGTTTCAAACCTTTGCGGTTTGGGTTCCGCCGAGTCCCGGCGTACCTGATAAGTTGACTTCGACTTTGCAGCCGCAAGCCAACTGCATTGTATCATACTATCCTGGGGTGTTTATCCGGATAAAAGCCGTCCTAGAAGGACGGGGCTTCAGACCCTTTATTTCCGGTAAGACAGAATTGGTGCAGCATGTCGGATATACGGTATAGTGTGAAGTTGCGGTTCTATCGGTTGTGACATCACGACCAAGCCGTCGAAGTGCAAAGCGAGGGTTTAAGTGTGGTTCAAACGCCATTACGACAGTCTGACAATTCACTCCATCCGGATGGGGCAAATTCCCCAGCCTCAGCGCCAAGCTCAGTGCGAGATTGGCTCGCCTCTGTCGCCCAACGGATCATAGCAGGCGATCGCATCAATCGAGAGGAAGCGTTGAAACTGACGCAGATAGAGGGACAAGACAATATTCTGCTCCTATGTGAAGCGGCTGATCAAGTGCGCCAAGCTTGCTGTGGCAACACTGTGGATTTATGCAGTATCGTTAACATTAAATCCGGTAGCTGCTCAGAAAACTGCGGTTTTTGCGCCCAGTCTGCCCATCATCCCGGAAAGGATTCTCCCATTTACGGACTCAAATCCCCAGAGGAAATACTGGCACAAGCGAAAGCAGCAGATGCAGCAGGGGCAAAACGTTTTTGCCTAGTGAGTCAAGGGCGTGGACCCAAATATCAATCCCCCAAATCTACAGAATTTGAGCAAATTCTCCAAACCGTCCAGCGTATTATTAGCGAAACCAGTATTAAACCCTGTTGTGCTTTAGGCGAAGTGACACCAGAACAGGCACAGGCATTAAAAGAGGCAGGAGTCACCCGATATAACCATAACTTAGAGGCATCGGAGAACTTTTTCCCAGAAATTGTCACAACTCATCGTTGGCGCGATCGCGTCGAGACGATTAAACACCTAAAAGCAGCAGGAATTCAAGCTTGTACGGGTGGCATTTTGGGGATGGGGGAAACCTGGGCGGATCGGGTGGATTTAGCCCTAGCCTTGCGGGAATTAGAGGTGGAATCTGTACCCTTGAACTTGCTGAATCCGCGTCAAGGAACTCCTTTGGCAGAACAGAATAAACTTGATCCATACGAAGCCCTAAAAGCGATCGCGATTTTCCGGCTGATTTTACCCGAACAAATCATTCGCTATGCTGGCGGACGAGAAGCGGTGATGGGCGAACTCCAAGCCCTTGGATTAAAAGCTGGGATTAATGCTATGTTAATTGGTCATTATCTAACTACTCTAGGACAGCCGCCAGAACAGGATCATGCCATGTTAGAGTCATTAGGATTAACGGGAGGCGAAGCACCGATTCCCGGAGAGCATCAATCCCAGACAGTATAGAGGGGGAGTTTAAAACGATTCGCGTAAAAGTGTCTGCTCCCCATGAACTCGTTTGGGCTTTCATTGGCTTATTACTGACTATCGGCGGCACATTTTTAGAAGCCTTCGTGACAAATCCGCCCTGGGATTGGTCAAACCAAGGAATTCAGCCTGTTTCCTTAGGCGTTACCTGTCAGATTGGGGCAGTTCTACTGGTTGGTTGTTTAGGCGGAAAAAATGCAGGTGTCCTGTCTCAAATTGCTTATCTGGTCTTAGGCTTAATTTTACCCGTCTTTGACCAAGGTGGGGGTATAGGCTATTTAAGAGAACCCAGTTTTGGGTATTTATTAGGATTTATTGCCGGGGCTTGGGTTTGTGGTTTTTTGGCATTTCGTCTGCCTTTGCGATTAGAATCGCTAGGGTTTAGCTGCCTTGGCGGCTTATTTACGATTCATATTTATGGTCTAGGCTATTTAACCATTTTCCATCTTATTTTTAATATGACAAGTATGGATGGTTTGTCGCTT
The DNA here is from genome assembly GCF_046565525.1 of Coleofasciculus sp. NCBI lineage: Bacteria > Bacillati > Cyanobacteriota > Cyanophyceae > Coleofasciculales > Coleofasciculaceae > Coleofasciculus > Coleofasciculus sp. The sequence continues at coordinate 24,884 of NZ_JBKHUP010000018.1, forward strand.
ATGGATGCGATGTTGAAATACTCGCTTTACCCTTTACCAGGACATTTAGTGATTGTTTGCGCGGTTACAGTTGTGGCGTATACCCTGCGGCATTTATTGTTTTATTAATCATTTCATGATTTTATGCTCAAGGCTTCCTGAATTTACCACTAATGAATGAGACGTGAGCATCCCAGAAGTAAGTACACTGAAAATTATGGAAAATAGCTTATTCGATAAAACATTCCGAGACAGCCAGGGCAATATTGTCATTGCTCAACCGCCAAATCTGCCGCTTTTAGTTGGCATTACAGCGGCTGTACTCAGCTTAATGGTGAAAAGCGGCAATATCCATATAGGTGTAGACGCAATAGCTTTTGGCTGTTTGTTTACTTGGGCGTGGCAGGAGTTATTCGAGGGGGTGAACTACTTTCGTCGGGGGTTAGGTTTACTCGTGCTGATTGGTGTAATCGCTTCCAGGTTTTTCAACAACTTCTGAGTGTTGCTCGGTTTATAATGTTTAGGATAGTAAGCGTACATCGAAACAATATACAGCATTGAACTAGGGAAGTTTAGGAGTACGTCACTAAAACTATTTGTCCGATGAAATCTATCCTAGTTTTCGGTAGCATCAATATTGATTTAGTTACCAAAACTCCCCGCTTACCTGTCGCCGGTGAAACACTACAAGGATCTGAATTTTTTACCGCCCCTGGGGGGAAAGGGGCAAATCAAGCCGCCCCTATCCTACAACAACGGGGCGTTAAGACTGCGATTCTGACCGAAATAATGGGTTTCAAGCCTCCCCCTGCCATCGGGACTTTTGAATTTTCCGGATATTCTCTTTCGTAAGTGTATACTAAAAAAGTAGCCTAGCGCAAAGTGGGATTCGTGAGTACCACCAATCGAGAAATCGATACTTATCACGTAAAGTAGACGCTAGTACGTGAGGCGCGAGAAACCTCTTAAAAAACCCATGGGCTTAAACGAGTGCCGATACCAGAAAAGTAAAAACATTAGTCAATCAATGGACTAAGAACAAGCGTACTGTCGGGCGGACAGGAACGCAGGGAAAGAGAGCAAACGGATGAGTCAGACACTCTCATAAAGTACCATTACGCTTGGGGAGACAAGCCCTCTGGGATCATCTAACTTAGGCTCGACGCTTGGTAGTTTTCTACGGGCTTTTGGTTTAAGGATTGCCGCAAGGATAGGTGGTTGTAAGGTGTGTCTATGAACCAAGAATCCTCGCCCTAAAAGTGCGAGGAGCGTCAAACTGGGGAACCAAGGCGTTTACTGTAGCACCTCATCAGAAAGCTTTTTTGTGCCAGCATTTCCGGTTCAGGTTGTGGATACCACGGCGGCGGGTGATGCGTTTAATGGCGCATTAGCGGTTGCGTTGGCAGAGGGATTATCGATACAACAGGCAGTTATCTGGGGCGCAGCAGCGGGGGCAATTTCAGTTACCAAAGCCGGGGCGCAGCCTTCGCTGCCGAATCGCGAAGCATTGGCACAGTTCCTTACCCATGTAGAGACGTAGAATGCTACGTCTCTACACCAAATTCGTAGCGTTTTTTCTAGTTCAGATTAACCGCCAGCCACAGCAGGTACAATGCTGACTTCATCGCCATCGCTGAGTTGGGTATTTGTGCCATCGAGAAAGCGAATATCTTCGCTATTGACGTAGAAGTTTAAAAAGCGACGAGGCTTTCCTTGATCATCACACAAACGTCCTTTAATTCCAGGACAACTAATTTCGAGAGAGTCCAAAAGTTCAGCAACATTGCCAGCGCTGCATTCAATCATTGCTTTATCGTTGGTGAATTTCTGGAGAGTGGTAGGAATTAGAACTTTTACAGCCATAGATTAGGAATCAGTAGTTAATGGGTAGATGTTGGAAATGTTTCCCAGCACAGACGTAGCATGATATCTCTCAAAACCAGGTTTCTTTGAGCCTAGGGTTGTCGGGGCGGGTTTAGTCACATCTAAATGCAACAGAAACGATAATAGTGAAACCCGCCCCTACAGAAACGCCATGGTATGTTCCAGACGTAGTATGCTACGTCTGGAACATGATTAAACCAGGACTTGTTGCCATTCCAAACGGTCAAGGGTACGCGCCCGTTCTAAGGCTCGCTCAAAACTATCTAATTTCGGTTCAATGGTGAGGGGTTCACCAATATATCCTTGTACCGCTTCTTGGGTTTTTAGTCCATTCCCGGTGATATAGGCAACGGTGGTTTCATCGGGGTCAATTTTTCCAGCTTCCACCAATTTCTTGAGAACGGCTATTGTTGTACCACCAGCGGTTTCGGTAAAGATCCCTTCGGTTTCAGCTAGCAGTTTCATTCCTTCAACAATTTCGGCGTCGGTGACGGATTCAATGGTGCCGTTGGTTTTCTGGGCGAGCTCTAGGGCATAGATTCCATCCGCTGGATTTCCAATCGCGATCGATTTAGCTATTGTACTGGGTTTTACCGGAGTCACGAAATCCCGTCCTTCCCGGAAGGCTTGGGCAATGGGAGAACAGCCTTCGGCTTGTGCGCCACTGAAGCGAACGGCTTTATCGGCGACTAAACCCGTTTTAATGAATTCTTGGAAGCCTTTATGAATTTTCGTGAACAGAGAGCCGGAAGCTAAAGGCGCCACAATATGATCTGGTAGCTGCCAACCCAGTTGTTCGGCGACTTCAAAGCCCAGGGTTTTTGAGCCTTCAGAATAGTAAGGACGCAAATTAATATTGACAAATCCCCAACCCTGGGTATTGGCAACCTCACAACAGAGGCGGTTGACCTGATCATAGTTGCCTTGAACTGCCATTACTGTGGGGTTGTAGATTAATGTGCCTAAGACTTTCCCCGCTTCTAAGTCAGCCGGAATAAATACACAACAATCGAGTCCTGCGTGTGCCGCGATCGCAGCAGTAGAATTGGCTAAGTTGCCAGTACTCGCACAAGATACTGTAGAAAATCCTAATTCTCTAGCTCTAGTCAGTGCGACGGAAACGACCCTATCCTTGAAACTCAGGGTGGGCATGTTTACCGCATCATTTTTAATATAAAGATTTTTTAGACCCAGGCGTCGTGCTAAGCGATGGGATTTGACCAAAGGTGTCATCCCTGTGCCTACATCAATGGGATTGTCCGTAGCTACGGGTAAGAAGGAACGATAGCGCCAAATTGAATTCGGTCCTGACTGAATTGTCTCACGGCTAACGTGGCGGCGCAGGGCGTCGTAGTCATACGTGACTTCCAACGGACCGAAGCAGAACTCGCAAACGTGGATGGCTTGAGGTTCGTATTCGGCGCCACACTCTTTACAGGTGAGGTTTTTGAATGTGGCAGCGGTGCTGGATGTATGGGGGATGGTTGCCTGGGTCATGGGTGGTCTCTCTCTATTCGTCAACGTTTCGCTGATAGTATCACAGCTCAAAACTACCGTCAAACATACCCGACTTTTTTTGTCGGGTTTAAATTTTAGTGATCACGTAGTCCGTAGCTAGGGAAACCAGGGGCTTTATCCATGCAGACAGGAAAGATGCGCGTTACCCTGAGTGCAAGTAACATTAGGGCAATCAGGGCGGGATTTGCACAAACGCTATCATCAATAGCCAAGCCTAAAGTCCCATTACCCGTCCCTATACTCAAAACTCACCCACCCTATCTCTTGTCTCATCTTTCCAGATATCTTCAACAACGATGAATCCTTATCAAGTGGGTGGGAGTCTGCACAAAGATGCTCCCATCTATGTTCAACGAAAAGCCGATCAGCAACTGTATCAATTACTTAAACAGGGTGAGTTTTGCTATGTTCTCAACTGTCGGCAAATGGGCAAATCTTCCCTATTGGTAAGAACCTGCCATCGCCTGCAACAAGAGGGGTTTATTTGTGCCACTATTGATATGACCATGATTGGCTCGGAAACGATTACACCGACTCAGTGGTATAAGGGACTGATTCTGGATTTAAGTCGAAAATTAAAACTATTTAAAACGGTTAATATAAAAACTTGGTGGCAACAGCAAGAGGATATTTCTTTACCCCAGCGATTCAATAAGTTTATCTGTGAAATAGTTTTAAGTCATTTTCCTAACCAAAACCTGATTATTTTTATCGATGAAATCGATAGCATTTTAAGTTTAGATTTCCCCATTGATGACTTTTTTGCCTTAATTCGATATTGCTATAACCAACGCACTTTAGAACCCGACTACAATCGCCTCACTTTTGCCCTATTCGGTGTGGCAACACCCAGCGATTTAATTGCTGACAAAAAACGCACTCCATTTAATATTGGCAAAGCCATCGAACTGCAAGGCTTTAAACTGGAAGAATCTCAACCCTTAGCCCAAGGATTCAGCCAAAAATTTGCTAACCCTCAAGCCATCCTCAAAGAAATATTAGCTTGGACAGGAGGGCAACCTTTTTTGAGCCAAAAACTGTGTCAACTGGTGCTGGAAGTAGCGCAACAGACAGTCAGTGAGCCGCTCAAAATTCCACCAGGAACCGAAGCCTTTTGGGTAGAATCCATGGTGCGCGATCGCATCATTCACCATTGGGAATCCCAGGATGAGCCAGAACACCTACGTACCGTCCGCGATCGCCTCTTGAGAAACGAAGCACGAGCGGGCAGATTACTGGGAATTTATCAACAAGTTTTACAGGGTATTGATATCGAAACAGATGATAGTCGCGAGCAAACCGAATTATTACTATCCGGTTTGGTTGTCAAAGAAAAGGGTATTTTAAAAGTAAAAAATCGCGTCTATAGAGCCGTTTTTAACCCCGACTGGGTTGAGAAACAATTAACCAATCTGCGCCCTTACTCTCAAACCTTAGCAGCTTGGGTAGGATCACAATTTCAGGATTCATCACGACTCTTGCGCGGACAGGCTTTAAAAGATGCCCAAACTTGGTCTCAGGGCAAAAGTTTGAGTGACTTAGATTATCAATTCTTAGCCGCCAGCGAAACCTGCGATCGCAATGAGGTTCAACAACAGATAGAAGCCGAACGCATCAAGGAAGTGGAAGCCCGACTCGCCGCTGAACGTGAGATTGGCAAAAAGCAGCGATTACTGTTGGTAACCTTTGGGACAATGTTGGTTCTCGTCAGTGGATTAGCCGGGGCAATTCTGGTGCAAAATCGCAGGTTAGCGATTAGTGAAATTGAGGCAATTACCACATCTTCAGAAGCACTATTTGCCCTCGATCAACGATTAGATGCTTTAATTGCTGCCCTGAGAGCCAAGCAAAAATTACAAGCCTTAGGTCGAGTGGACACTCAGACAAAAAAAACGGTTGAAAAAGTGCTACGAAAGGCAGTGTATGGCGTCAAAGAATATAACCGCCTCTCTGGTCATCGCCAGCAAGTACATGACGTAGAATTTAGTCCAGATGGTTCAATGATTGCCTCAGCGGGTGAAGACAAAACGATTAAACTTTGGCAACCTGATGGAACGTTATTAACCACAATTCAAGCACACAGCGATACAGTAAAAAGTGTAACATTTAGCCCAGACAGTCAACTCATTGCTTCGGCAAGTAAGGATAAAACTGTGAAACTGTGGCGGCGCAATGGTACGTTAGTTGCCACATTGAATGGGCATAAAAATCAGGTGAATAGTGTCAATTTTAGTCCTAATGGTCAGATGTTAGTCTCTGGTAGTGATGATCAAACGATAAGACTTTGGAGAATTGATCGGACTTGCATTAGTTCTCAATCAACAATCAACAATTCCCAAGAATGCTTTATTCCTAAGATTATCAAAGAACATAGCGCAGAAGTTCGTCGTGTAGCCTTTAGTCCAGATGGTCAATACTTTGCCTCTGCCAGTTGGGATAAAACCGTTAAAATTTGGACAGATAATGGTATGTTGCTAAAAACCATCAAAGGTCATGATAGTTTGGTAAATTATGTAAAATTTAGTCCCAATGGTCAACTTGTGGCTTCAAGTTATATAGATGGAACAGTCAAACTCTGGCAGCCTGATGGGATGTTATTGAGAACCTTAGAAGGACATACTGATGGAGTTTTTGGTTTGGCGTTTAGCCCGGATGGTCAAACCCTTGCTTCTGCGAGTTGGGATCAAACCGTTAGACTTTGGCAAACCAATGGAACCGAACTCACTGTTTTGAACGGGCATCAAAATGGACTCTGGGCGGTAGCGTTTAGCCCCGATGGTCAAATGTTGGCTTCTGCGAGTTTGGATGGCACAATTAAACTTTGGACGCTGGAAAAAACTTTGTTAACGTTTCTCCAAGGACATCAGGATACTGTTTGGGGTGTTGATTTTAGTCCGAATAGTCAAACTCTGGTTTCTGGGAGTTGGGATGGTGAAATAAAACTCTGGCGACGTGATGGTCAGTTGTTGGCGTCTTTTGAGGGGCATGATGAAGCCGTGTTCGATGTTGCTGTTGCTCCCACAGTGAATGCTAATAGTTCCTCTGAAAATGGTATTGTGACGAAGAAAGAAACTAATCAAGGCAATAGCGAAATTATTGAATCACTGCCAACCAATGAGCTAATAATTGCCTCAGCGAGTGTAGATAAAACTATTAAAATTTGGCAGGGTGATGGGACTTTATTGAAAACGTTACGGGGACATAGTAGCACCGTTTACGGTGTAGCATTTAGCCCAGATGGTCAGTTGCTTGCCTCTGCGAGTAGCGATCAAACCGTCAAACTCTGGACGCGGGATGGTAAATTCCTTAAAACCTTAACCGGACATAACGATGCAGTTTATGACGTGGTATTTAGCCCAGATGGTGAGTTAATTGCTTCTGGAAGTGAAGATAAAACGATTAAAATTTGGAAACAGGATGGCAGTTTACTGAACACCTTAACCGGACATGGTGATAGTATTCGTGCTTTAGCCTTTAGTCCCGATAGTCAACGCCTTGCGTCTGCGAGTTGGGACAATACGATTAAACTCTGGACAAGGGATGGCACATTACTAGCCACTCTAAACGGGCATCGCGATCGCGTCAACGATATTGCATTTAGTCCCGATGGGCAAATGCTGGCGTCTGCGAGTTTGGATAAGACGGTGAAGCTGTGGCGCAATGACGGTACACTTCTCGTCACCTTAGAAGCCCATAGCGATCGCGTCTATGATATTACCTTTAGTCCCGATGGTCGCACCCTTGCCTCTGCTAGTGTAGACAAAACTGTAATTCTGTGGGATTTAGACCAAATCATTGATCTCGATCAGGTCTGGACCTTTGGTTGCCATTGGGTGCAGGACTATCTGCGGACAAATTCCCAAGTGAAGGAACAGTCTGCAAAAATTTGTGATAATAGAGGTAAGCCTTAACCTAGCAGGTGTTTTAATTCTTGAGTACTGAGTAGAGATGTTCCGGTGGAACGCCTGGATTTCGGTGCAATGTCTGTACAAAATTATAAGTCATAAACGATAAAGTTTGTTAATGTATGTTACCTTATTTTTAATAAATTAATGTTGTAGTTTAATGATTATTTGTTATGTTTTTATATAGACTAGCTATCTATATTTTTAAGAATACCGTGTGATCAGAAAGAACAGCAAACCTATAATTCTATTCCTTTGATAGTATGGATACTCTGACTCAACTTGCTACTCGCCGTTATTTTGACCAAAAACTCGAACAAGAGTGGCATCATTTAAATGTAGAACAGTCTCCTCTATCCTTAATCTTGTGCGATATTGATTGTTTCAAACTCTACAACAAAGTCTATGGCATAGCAGCAGGAGATGAATGTTTGCGACGCATTGCTTATTGCCTGCGTAGCTGTGTCAAGCGGACAACGGATGTCGTGGCGCGTTATGGGGGAGAAGAATTTGCTATCCTTTTACCTCATACGAATGCCACGGGAGCGTTTCAAGTAGCAGAAAGGATGCGAGACAAGGTTAAATCTCTGGCGATTGAATTTAAACCGCCTGAGACGTTAAAGTTGCCTGCTTCTGTGGTAACGGTTAGTTTAGGTGTGGCAAGTCTGGTTGACCCCCATACTGACATCGATGCCTTGATTATGGCGGCAAATCAAGCCCTGTATCTATCGAAACAGCAAGGACGCGATCGCGTTACCCTGAATTCAGTATAAGTCATAAGTCTGACTTGTTCCTTGAGTGCAACCAAGGGTCATGCATTCGTAGGGGAGAAGCATTCGCGTCCAGATGTCTCGGTTTTCTATCAACGTCCCAACGCGAATGCTTCGCCCAATTCCCAATCCCCAATTGTAAACAGATGTTGCGACCAATTTAAAAATATGTTGAGAAATGCGCCAAACCTCAAATACGGTCTTATCCTGGGAACTTAAAGAAATGTGTCGAGGTTGATAATGGAACAATTTAACAAATATCGCTTGATCTGCACCCTGAGTTTTGGCGATATCTATGGACAAATCATTGTGTGGTTAATCGTCATTTTCATAAGTCTTGCCTCTGCACTGGCGTTGTGGAGTGCCGAGCGCCAAATTTATGCGTTGGCAACGGTGGGATTAGTCTTGGTCTTGTCTTTGCCCTTTTTACTCTTTGCCTTTGTGACCACATTGCTCAATCATATTGAAATATTAGCGATGGAGGAGCAGGAAACAACGGCTGCCAATCGGAGCAGTCGCGGTGCATCCCAACCGGCTCAGGCAACTAGCTAGTCTGAGGAGGAGCTGGGGGAGCTGGGGGAGCAGAGGGGCGGAGGAGATTTACAGATCAGTTATTTCCGCGCCTGCCGCACAAGTACGGCAGGCGCGGAAATCTAAAAAGTTCCCTGCCTTTTGGTGGGGAATTTTAGTAATCGGTCAAGATGGATAACAGCAGAAATTCAATCGAGTTGAGATGCGAGAACACGATGTGATTATTGTCGGCGGTGGTTTAGCCGGGTGTCGGGCGGCGTTGGAAATTAAACGCACTGATCCGAAGCTGAATGTGGCACTGGTTGCCAAAACCCATCCCATTCGTTCCCACTCCGTTGCTGCCCAAGGGGGGATGGCGGCGACGCTGAAAAATGTGGATGCTGAGGATACCTGGGAAGCCCACGCCTTTGATACAGTTAAGGGGTCAGATTATCTGGCTGACCAAGATGCGGTAGAAATTCTCACCCGCGAAGCACCGGATGTGGTGATTTATTTAGAACATCTGGGGGTACTCTTTTCCCGCTTACCCGATGGTCGCATTGCCCAACGTGCCTTTGGGGGTCATTCCCATCGCCGTACCTGCTATGCTGCCGATAAAACGGGTCATGCCATTCTTCATGAACTGGTGAGTAATCTCCGCAAGAACGACGTGACGGTGTACGAAGAATGGTACGTCATGCGGCTGATTTTGGAAGACGGGCAGGCAAAAGGGGTGGTGATGTTCAACATCATGAAAACTCACCTGCAAGTGGTACGGGCAAAAGCGGTGATGTTTGCCACAGGGGGCTATGGACGGGTGTTTAATACCACCTCCAATGATTTTGCCTCGACGGGGGATGGCTTAGCCATGTCAGCTTTGGCGGGGGTACCGTTGGAGGATATGGAGTTTGTCCAGTTTCATCCGACGGGGTTATATCCTGTGGGTGTGTTAATTTCCGAAGCGGTACGGGGTGAAGGGGCGTATCTGATTAATAGTGAAGGCGATCGCTTCATGGCAAATTATGCCGCGAGTAAAATGGAACTCGCCCCACGGGATATTACCTCACGCGCGATCGCATTAGAAATTCGTGCCGGTCGAGGGGTTTATCCGGATGGGAATCCTGGAGGTCCTTGTGTCTATCTGGACTTGCGACATCTAGGTAAGGAAAAAATAATGAGTCGCATTCCCTTCTGTTGGGAAGAAGCCCACCGACTCGTCGGGGTTGACGCGGTATACGAACCGATGCCCGTGCGTCCTACAGCCCATTATTCCATGGGTGGCATTCCCGTCAATACCGATGGACAAGTGCGAAGTGGACCCGATGGATTGATTGAAGGATTGTTTGCCGCCGGGGAATCGGCTTGTGTCTCGGTGCATGGTGCTAATCGCCTAGGGAGTAATTCCCTGCTAGAATGCGTGGTTTACGGCAAACGGACTGGGGCTGCGATCGCGCAATATATTCAAAACCGCAAATTACCGGACATTGATGAACAAATCTATCTCAATGCTGCCCAGAATAAGATTAATGCATTGCTAGGTCAATCCGGAAGCCTACGCATCGATAAACTACGTCAAAACTTCCAAGACTGCATGACTCAATACTGCGGCGTCTTCCGCACTGAGGCATTAATGCAGGAAGGATTGAATCAACTGCAACAGTTGAAACAGCAGTACCAAAATATCTATTTAGATGACAAAGGAAGCTGCTGGAATACGGAATTAATCGAAGCTTTGGAACTGCGGAATCTCATGGTAGTTGGGGAAATCATTCTCACTTGTGCCCTAAATCGCCAAGAAAGTCGGGGTGCCCATTCTCGCGAGGATTATCCCCAACGGGATGATACCAACTTTTTGAAGCATACCCTGGCGTACTATTCCTCAGCCGGAATTGATTTGCAGTACAAGTCAGTGGCGATTAGCCGCTTTGAACCCCAAGAACGAAAGTATTAGGCACTTTTGACACTCCCCCGCTTGAAAGACGGGGGATTCTTCATTCATCCAACCAACCACCAAGCGAGTAGTAAGGCGCGGTTCATGAAGAGTCTGCCTTTAGGATGATGACTCAGAGTATAGATTCAGGAATACTCCTATTTTTAGGACTATAACGGCAATTTATCCTATTTTATTACCAATTTAATTGTTGGGGATGTACGCAACCCAGAGGCAGTCCGAAAAGCACTCAAAGGAATTGATGCAGTCTATCATTTTGCCGCCGTTGTCGGTGTGGGGCAAAGTATGTACGAAATCGTCAACTACACCGATACGAACAATCTGGGCACTGCCGTATTGCTAGAAGCCCTGATTGAGCGACCGATTGATCGGCTAATTGTGGCATCAAGTATGAGTATCTACGGTGAAGGTCTCTACCAAACTCCTGATGGTCGCTGCTGTAAGGGACTTGAACGCAGCCAAGAGCAGTTAAAAGCAGGAGAATGGGACGTCCGCAATCAAGAAGGTGAGGTACTCCAGCCAATTCCCACCCCAGAAACGAAGCAGCCATCGTTGGCATCTGTGTATGCTCTGTCTAAATACGACCAAGAGCAGATGTGCCTGATGATTGGACAGTCTTATGGGATTGAAACCGTGGCGCTGCGGTTTTTTAACACCTACGGCACAAGGCAAGCCCTGTCTAACCCCTATACTGGTGTTCTGGCAATTTTTGCCTCGCGGATTTTAAATAACAACCCGCCCCTGATTTTTGAAGACGGTTATCAACTGCGCGATTTTGTCAGCGTTAGCGATGTGGTTCAAGCGTGCCGACTTGCTCTGGAAGTACCGGGAGTGACTGGCGGCTCGATCCCGAATGGAGAATCTTCTGCGACATGATGCATATGGCGGCGTATTGGGCGCAGCATCGGGGAAAAAAAACGGTGCTGGCGGGGATGGCTCCTATTGACCCAAACTGGCTGCGCTTGATGTGCGATCGCGGTGTATTATCGTCTTTTGATGCCATTGGTCTTCATGGCTTTCCTGGCACTTGGGAATTCGACTGGCAAGAGTGGTCAGTGAATGTTCAGAACGTGCAGGCAGTTCTGAATCAATACGATTTAGAGCCGCAATTGTGGATTACGGAAACAGGATTTTCTACCTGGAGACATGACGAATACGAGCAACTGCGGGCATTTCTCCAAGCACTCGCCGCCCCTGTCGATCGCCTGTACTGGTACTCTCTTTATGACCTGCACTCGGATCTTCCGTCCCAAGAAGGGTTTCATGTGGATGAGCGACACTACCATACAGGACTGGTGCGCCAAGATCACACACCAAAACTGCTTTACCGTTTGTGGGCGACAGGTGGATTGGAGTCTGTGCAAGATATGGGGCAGCTTAAAGCCAGGGAAACCCACCAACATCCCCAATTCCCCATCCGACAGTCTTCGGTTTTAATCACCGGCGGGGCTGGATTTATCGGCACAAATCTGGCACATCGGTTACTCAGTGCGGGTCAACCTGTTGTCCTACTCGATAATCTATCACGACCCGGTGTGGAGAATAATTTGCGCTGGTTGCGCCAACAGCACGGGGACAAGGTAAACATTGAAATCGCCGATGTACGCGATCGCTGGTTGTTACGGCGGGTGCTACAAAATGCCCGGATGGTGTTCCATTTAGCCGGACAAGTCGCAGTGACAACCAGTCTGAAAAACCCCCTCCAAGACTTTCAGGTCAATGCCCTAGGGACGCTAAACTTGCTCGAAGAGATGCGATCGCTCCCCAGTCCCCCCCCTATCGTCTTTACCTCCACAAACAAAGTCTACGGGGGTTTAGAGGACATTCACCTGCGCCGAAATTGTACCCGCTATGAACCCACAGATAGCTTCATTCGTTTAAATGGCATTAATGAAGGGCGTCCCCTGAGCTTCTACAGTCCCTACGGTTGCTCCAAAGGGACAGCCGACCAATACATTATTGACTATGCTCGCACCTTCGGACTACCTGCTGTTGTCTTTCGCATGAGCTGTATTTATGGACCCCATCAGTGCGGCTGCGAAGATCAAGGATGGGTGGCTCACTTTTTGATTCGCGCTCTCAAAAACCAGTCTATAACGTTGTATGGAGATGGGCTTCAGGTACGCGACGTGCTATTTGTGGAAGACTTAATTGATGCCTTTTTGCTAGCGCAGGCAAATATCGATACCCTGACCGGTCAAGCCTTTAATATCGGTGGGGGTTCAGAAAATACAACCAGCTTATTGGAATTTATTGAACTCATTGGCAATGTCCAGGGTCAAGAGCCCAGGGTGCTGTTTGACCAGTGGCGTTCAGGAGACCAACGATATTATGTCTCTGATGTCAGAAAGTTTCAAGCCGCAACCGGTTGGAAACCGCAAGTCAGTATTCGCCAAGGCGTCGAGAAACTCTATCACTGGCTGCTGCAACGAGAGCCATTAGCTGCTGCTGTGCGATGAACGGAGAAACTGCGTTATGAAATATGCACTGGTTAACCCAAACTGGACATTTACCGCCAGCACGTACTTCGGCTGTCGGGAACCTCACCTGCCATTAGAATACGGCTATGCCAAGGTTCTACTGGAGCAAGAGGGTCATCAGGTTATTATTGTAGACGGGCAGTTAGATAATCTTTCCCGCCAAGACATTCAGCAACAGGTGGCAGAGTTTCAGCCCGACTTTACTGTGATCACAACAGCGCCGAGTTATCTGTTCTGGCGTTGTGCGCCACCGGAACTGCGCGTTCCCCAAGAAACTGTCTTAGACTTAAAAGACTGCGGCGGTATCCTGGTTGCTGTTGGACCTCACGCCTCCACAACTCCCACAGCCACCTTGAAAAAGTTAGGGGTGGATGGTGTTGTTTTGGGAGAATGCGAGGATATTCTACCTAAATTAAGTCAAGACTGGCAGACGGTATCCTCGATTTGCTACTGGGATGGCGATAAACCCCGCATCCAAGGCAGTCTCAATGCAACGGATATAAACAGATTGCCAGCCTTACACTGGTCTAAGGATACCATCCAGAAGCATCATCACCATCACCACCGTTTTGACGCCCCCCCTATTGGTTTTGGTGCGGAAATGGAAACCTCACGCGGTTGTCCTTTTCACTGTTCATTCTGCGCTAAAGACAATTTCCGCGATCGCTATCGTAAGCGCCCTCTAGAGATAATTCTCGAAGAATTGGATGGTTTAATTGCTCAAGGTGTGGAATACGTCTATTTTATTGATGAGATTTTCTTACCCAATCGCACTTTACTTAAAGCATTAGTTGAGCGAAATGTCAAGTTTGGCGTACAGACCCGAATTGACCTGTGGACGCCACCTCTGTTGGAATTATTGGGGCGTGCGGGTTGCGTTTCCTTAGAAGCAGGTGTTGAGAGTATTTCGCCCGCCGGACGAGAACTGCTTGATAAACAGTGTAAGTTGTCTACCGATGAACTGACCAAGTTATTGATTTTTGCGAAGAAACATATTCCATTCGTTCAAGGGAATTTGTTAGATAGCAAAGTTGATGATTTAGAAGCTATTGCCGCTTGGCGTCAGCATTTACAGCAAGCAGGGGTTTGGGCAAATAAACCGGTGCCGATGTTTCCCTATCCAGGTTCTCCTGACTATACTAAAAAATGGGGTATTCCCGATGAAAAAGCTTGGGAAAGGGCGAATGAATATTACCTGAATGTTTATGCCGAGTTTAGCGATATTCAGGAACAACAGCCGCTTCCTTTAGCTGAGTTGGAATTTGAGCCGCTGAGTTCTAAAAAATGAGGTTCGTAGTAAGCACTTTAGTGCTAGAAGCGAAGACAGCGCTTACTACAAACTCTAAAGTCAGTGAAGTTAGACTTAGGTTGAATGGTACTCAATTAAGGCTGGTGGGCGATGCCCACCCTACGGTATATCAAAGGTTTCGATGATAAAAGAATGCAAATTTTCAGTGCCATTGAACTCAGAGAGAGCCCGTTGGGTTTCGCTTACGCTCTACCCAACCTACAAAAACTGCTGTTCCCTGTTCCCTGAATTAAATGATTCATGGTAATCAAAAATTAACAATACCAAAACGCATTTTGATGACGGCTGACACTATCGGCGGTGTCTGGACTTATGCGTTAGAATTGGCAGCTGCTTTAAGAAAATATGAGATAGAAATCGCCCTCTGTACCATGGGCGCACCGCTAACCCCGCAGCAATGCACCGCCGTAGATGCTATTTCTAATGTGACAGTATTCCAGAGTGATTTTAAGCTGGAGTGGATGGATAATCCGTGGGATGATGTGCAACAAGCCGGGGAATGGTTGCTGGAGTTGGTAGAACGGCTGAAGCCGGATGTGGTGCATCTCAATGGCTATGCTCATGGTGCATTACCTTGGAGGATACCCGTTTTAGTGGTGGGACATTCCTGTGTTTTGTCGTGGTGGGAAGCGGTAAAAAGGGAAGCTGCACCTACTAGCTGGGAGCAATACCGTGAGCAAGTCCGGCAAGGTTTACAATCAGCAGATAAAGTGATTGCGCCATCTGCGGCAATGCTGGCGGCGCTTGAGCGACATTATGGTACATTGGCGGATGGAAAGGTTGTGCCGAATGGTTGTAATCCCGATCAGTTTTATGTAGCCCAGAAACAAAACGTTATCTTCACGGCGGGGCGTTTGTGGGATGAGGCAAAGAATGTAGGACTATTAAAAGATATTGCGCCTGATTTATCTTGGTGTGTTTGTATTGCTGGGGAACAGCAGCATCCAGAATCCCCCCAACCTTCCTTAAAAAGGGGGGCTATGGAGAAGAGGGATAGATTCCAAAAATTCCGCTTAAAAAGGGAGGCTCAGCCAGAGGATAAATCCCCCCAACCTTCCTTAAAAAGGGGGGCTATAGATAAGACGGATAAGAGGAATAAAACGGATCAAAAGACTGTATGTTGGTTAGGGCGTCTGTCTGCTGAGGAAATGGCGTTTTGGTATGCTCGTGCTTCAATTTATGTATTACCTGCACGATATGAACCCTTTGGGTTATCAGTGCTGGAAGCAGCGCTGTCAGGATGTGCGCTGGTATTGGGAGATATTCCCAGTTTGCGGGAAATTTGGCAGAATGTGGCTGTATTTGTGCCACCGGATAATCGAGACGCCCTGAAAGATGCGATTGAGGGTTTAATTACAGATTCAGCCAAACGCCGTCAACTAGCAAATTTAGCACGCGATCGCGCCCTGAAATTCACACCCCAACGCATGGCAAATAGCTATTTAAACACCTATCAAGCCTTGATTGACCAAAAATGACGCAAAACCCCTTACACATTGTTATGTTCTGTCATTCCCTGTTATCTGACTGGAATCACGGGAATGCTCACTTTTTACGCGGAATTGTGAGCGAGTTGCGATCGCGCGGTCATCAGGTTAGTGTTTATGAACCCCATGATGCTTGGAGTCTCCAAAATCTCTTAGCCGAACATGGGGATGCACCCATTGCCCAATTCAAAGCCATTTATCCGGGTTTAGAGAGTATCCGTTATCATCAGGACACCCTGGACTTGGATAAGGTGCTCGATGGTGCAGATTTAGTCATTGTCCACGAATGGAATAACCGGGAGTTCGTGGCTAGGATTGGCGAACATCGAGACAAGGTAGGTGGCTATCGGCTGTTATTTCACGATACTCATCATCGGTCAGTGAGCGATCGCACGAGTATGGCAGCCTATAATCTTTCTAATTATGATGGAGTCCTAGCATTTGGCAGTATTATCCGCGACATTTATTTAACCGAGGGCTGGACAAAACAGGCTTGGACATGGCACGAAGCCGCCGATACTCGTATTTTCCACCCAATTACAGGGGTTGAATCAGTCGGCGATTTAGTCTGGATTGGCAATTGGGGAGATGAAGAACGAACGGCTGAGTTATACGAGTTTCTGATTGAACCCATCAAGGCGTTAGGAATAAAAGCAAAGGTACATGGAGTACGCTATCCTAAAGACGCGATCGCATCCCTCAACGCCGCAGGAATTGATTATGGGGAATGGTTGCCGAATTACGAAGTGCCGCAAGTCTTTGCTCGTTTTCGCGTTACCATACACGTTCCGCGACGCTTCTATACCCAAATCCTCCCTGGTATTCCCACAATTCGCGTCTTTGAAGCCCTCGCCTGTGGGATTCCCCTGATTTCAGCACCGTGGGACGATGTAGAGGGTTTATTTACACCCGGACAAGATTTTCTCATCGCTCACACGGGTGAGGAAATGCAGCAACACTTAAAAGACGTACTTCACGACCCAGATATAGCACAAAACCTTGCCCAAAACGGACGCCGTACCATCCTAGAGCGACATACCTGCGCTCATCGCGTGGATGAACTCCTGGACATTTACACCACACTGCATTCCATATAGCCTCGTTCCTAGGCTCTGCCTAGGAATGCTCCTGAGGAGGCTCTGCCTCCCGTAGTAAAGGTTCAATCAACTTAATATGACAAAAAAGATTAACATCGCCTTTTTCGGCTCCAGCTTAGTATCCGCTTACTGGAACGGTGCAGCCACCTACTATCGCGGTATTATCCGAGCCTTACACGAGCGCGGACATCAGATTACCTTCTACGAACCCGACGCTTATGAGCGCCAAAAGCACCGTGATATTCCTGACCCAGATTGGGCGAAGGTTGTCGTATACTCAGCAAACGGTAATCAGGGAGTCAACCGCGCCCTTGAAGATGCCAGCAGCGCCGACTTAATAGTCAAAGCCAGTGGGATTGGCGTCTTTGACGAACAGTTAGAAGCGGCTGTTTTAGACATCAAAAAACCCGACGCCCTCGTCGCATTTTGGGATGTAGATGCACCAGCCACCCTTGACCGGGTGCAAAACAACTCTGCTGACCCTTTCCGCCCTCTAATTCCCAACTATGACCTCATCCTCACCTACGGTGGCGGCGAACCCGTTATCAACGCTTATAAAGCCTTGGGAGCGCGTAAATGTATCCCGATTTACAATGCCCTTGATGCCACCACTCACTACCCCGTTTCTCCTGACTCTCGATTTGCGGGTGACCTAGGTTTCTTAGGGAACCGAATGCCAGACCGAGAGACTCGTGTTGAGGAATTTTTCTTTCGGGCAGCGGCTCAACTCCCTGACTATAAATTCATCTTAGGCGGTAATGGTTGGAGGAGTAAACAAATGCCAATCAATGTTAATTATCTGGGACATATTTATACTCATGATCACAATGGCTTTAACTGTACCCCCAAAGCCGTTTTAAATATTAGTCGTGAAAGCATGGCACGCTATGGGTTTTTTCCAGCCACGCGAGTGTTTGAAGCAGCGGGGGCGGGGGCTTGTATCATTACCGATTTCTGGAAAGGGATAGAGCTATTTCTGGAACCGGAGCGGGAAATTCTTGTTGCTGAAAATGGTGATGAAGTTGCTGAAATTTTGCGCCAACTGAGCCCGGAGAAAGCCAATAAAATTGGTGAGGCGGCTCGTCAGCGCGTTTTGGCTGAACACACCTACGCACATCGGGCTGAACAACTAGAAGCCATCCTATTTTCCGGCTTTGATTCCCGAAAAACTAATTCTTGATAAGCTTTAGCTACAAAACAAATCATTCAAGGGCAAACCCAATTGTAGGGTGGGCAATGCCCACCAGCCTTAAATCAGCAACATTGAGCTTAAGTACAAGAGAGTAGATGTAGGTTAGGATATAGTCTGGCTTTCTCTGCCCTATGCCTTATAATTAAATATGTTGTCATAGTTAAATTGCACGATAAAAATAAATGATAACTAACCTTAAAATTGACGAAAAACTTCTTGAAAAAGCTCTTGCTTTGTGCGATCATTCAACAGCAGATTTGGTAATTGAAGCAGCTTTACGTGAATATATTCAACGCCGCAAACAACTGAAACTTTTGGAGTTATTTGGAACTATAGATTATGAAGAAAATTATGATTATAAGCAACAAAGACAAATAAGATGAACGTTATTGTTGACACCTCCGTTTGGTCACTTGCATTGCGGCGCAACACACCAGACGATAGGACTTCTATCGTTAATGTGCTGCGAGAGTTGATTGCAGATGGACGAGTCGTTTTACTGGGAGCAATTCGTCAAGAAGTGCTTTCTGGAATTCGCTACACGGAACAGTTCGTTAAATTACGAGACTATCTTCGTGCTTTTCCAGACTTGGAGATAACCACGAAAGACTATGAACTAGCCGCAGAATTTTTCAACACCTGTCGCCGTCATGGTATTCAAGGTTCAAATACTGATTTTCTCATCTGTGCAGTCGCTCATCATCGTGGCTACAGTCTTTTCACTTATTTCGATAATTGCGTTTAATTCGTTGGCTGTCTATAGTAGTATTAGTGAACCCAAAGGCTATCTCTAGCTTGAACTCAGGCTTACCTCAACATCTGGAGGACTTCCCATGGCGATTGCTACTGCTTACGGCAAACCTTTTATTCCCACAGAATCCGACACCAGGCACTCTCAACAGAGTAGTCGCATCCTTGCTTCTCATATTACCCCTGACAGTGCTACCCATCGTCTCAAAATTGTTGAAGATGACGGCAGTGAGCAAGATGTTGTTATTCCTGCTGCTGCCTTTCATTTGCTTATAGACATCCTGTCACAAATGGCTCAGGGAAATGCCATCTCCCTAATTCCTATCCATGCAGAACTTACAACTCAGGAAGCAGCAGACATCCTTAATGTTTCGCGTCCCTTCCTAGTGAAATTGCTCTCATCCGGTGAAATTCCCTATCGCAAAGTGGGACGACACCGCCGCATCCGCTTTGCAGACTTGATGAACTATAAAGAACAGATTGATAGTCAACGGATGCACGCCCTTGATGAACTCGCTGCTCAGGCTCAAGAGTTGAATATGGGCTATGAGTGACGTATGACATCCAACTTCACAGTCCTCTACGATTCGTGCGTCCTATACCCAGCTCCACTGCGAGATCTGCTGATGCAGTTAGCGCTGACTGACCTCTTCAGAGCTCGCTGGACAAATGCCATTCAAGAGGAATGGAGCCGTAACGTTCTTAAAAATCGCCCTGATTTAACGCTGGAGCAACTTACTCGCACCCAAGAGTTAATGAATAGCTGTGTTCGTGATTGCCTAATCACGAATTATGAAGACTTAATTCCCTCCCTTCAATTGCCTGATCCAGATGATCGACATATCTTGGCAGCAGCAATTAAAGGAAGTGTAAATGTAATCGTGACATTTAACCTTTCAGATTTCCCTGAATCTACACTCAATCAATATGAAATTGAAGCCCAGCATCCTGATGATTTCATCTCTGATTTGATTGATTTGAGACCAGGCAAGGTTGCTGAGGCAGCACAGATATGTCGGAAGCGACTCAAAAATCCACCCAAATCGGTTAATGAATACCTGGAAACCTTGCTGAAACAGGGATTAACTGTTTCTGTGTCGATACTTCGAGAAATCGATGATAAGACTTAGTATAGCAACCGCCATAGCTGTTAGGACACATCATTTAGTAGAGACGTTCCGGCGGAACGTCTCTACAACAGTTCGTTTGTCTTAATCGATGTGTCTACTGCTATACCAGAAATGCGCTTCCAATCCTCATGAGCTGATCTACGTCAATTAACTGTACTTATGTACTAATATTTCAGGTACAGGAGCGGTCACGTCCACTATTGGAGGCGCGAGCGCTAAATCTTCATCAACTCTTCATCCAGATTTGCCATTTCTTTACAGAATTTTACCTTTTGGATAGAGGATGATAAAGGGGAATAATGTTTGCTTATTTTGCCTGGTAAACATTGTGACAAGCAACCTATAAGTTATCTTCGGTCACTAACATGGATTTGACAAACTTATTAAATTTTCTCAATCAAGCTATAGATTCGATTGTTAAAACATCTCCCGATAAAGTCATAGATTATGTAGATAATATTCGTTCAGCCAATCCAAAGTTATCTAAAAAAGAGATTGCCACAAAAATTGTTGATGAACAATCTCTAAGTGCTGTTACAGGATTTGGTTTCGATTGGTTTAGCACAAAAGCTATAGGTAAACTAGCAATTGAATTTTACGAGAAAAGACCAGAGTTGATGAAGTAGCTTTCCCTAGAGTTAGATAACTGATTAGCTCATTAACAACTTCAAATAATTACGTGGCACTTTTCCACAACGGTTAAGAAAGTACCGTAAAATTCTGTTCCCAATAGCACTCATCGCGTTTCAAGATTTGTCTGGTGGTGTATTCTCTTCTGATTGCCAGCCCTGAATAGCAGCAAGCGCTAAATTTAAATACATGTTATTTCCTCTTAACTCTTTCACGGCTTCAGATCCAGCAACTTTTAAGGTGTTAATAATTCGTGCTTTCAGAACTTTATTGTTAACAGTGACATTTTCCGCAATTGTTTTTTTTCCTCTTCTGATATCTCAATTTCATCAAGTTTATCAACGGCAGTTTGTAGTTTTTCCTTTAATTCACTAACAAGAGATTCAATTTTTATAAATTCATCTCTTGTAATTGTATTATTGTGCGCGACTTTACATCTTAATTGATAAAGCTCTTCCCATTTCTTTTGTAACTGACTATCTTCATACTCAACTAAGTCTGAAAAATATCTTTGCCAATTTGATTTAGGAATAAAATTGTTTAGTTCATCAATACTTAAATCTTCAGGACGTTTAGCTTTTTTAATTTTATGGTAAAGTTCGTCAATAGGTTGATTATGATAAGGTTTAAACAAAAAATCCGATAAATGAATGAAATCAACTTCATATAAAAAATTATTCGATTCCTTCCTAGCTATAGCTTTAGTAGTTTCAATAACTGATTTTATCTCTTTGGGCAAAGTTTCCTTTTCCCAATTAACTCCTACATTGGTAATCATAAATTTAGTCAGCAACTTTCGCATAAGATTTTCTATCTCATGGATCAGGGGATATGCTTGGAGCGAATAGTAAGCCGAAATATCATCCCACAGGCAATTAAGTTGTATAGGCAAAGCATGAAATACTGTTCTAATACTTTTGAGAAATTGACTGTAATCATTTAAATGATCTTCAAGTTTATTTTCCCAATTATAATTAAACCTTAAATGGAAAAATCTTTCGTTTTTTAATTCCCTGACTTGAATGTCGTAATAAACAATTATTTCCCTATATTTAATTTCATTGTTTTCTACACTAAATTCAGAATTAGCTTTTAACAAATGCTTTAAAGCTTCAATATTTTCACAAAAAGCACCTTGTTTTTCGATAGAGACTAAATACTCAACTCTCAAAGTATCCATTGTTTATATAATTCTCTAGAGCTTGTTTTGTCTTTAAAAAAAAATAATTCATTCGGTTGGCTGTTTACCCAAACTTTTAGCCTGTATTGCCGCTCAATTTAGAGTAATATAGTTTAAATCTAGTATATAGCCTTTTTAAAATCAAGTGAACTCCTATAGCGGACAGCCCTATTAAATAATCAATGAAAATCGTCATCCTAGGATTATCCATTACCTCCTCGTGGGGAAACGGACACGCGACAACCTACCGGGGACTGGTGCGCGAACTGGTCACACGAGGTCACGATGTTCTATTTTTAGAGAGGGATGTACCGTGGTATGCAACTAACCGAGACCTTCCCAATCCGCCTCATGGTCACACCCAGCTTTATGCCAATCTTGACGAACTCAAAGATAGCTTTACCCAAACAGTACAAGATGCTGATTTTGTCATGGTGGGGTCTTATGTGCCAGAAGGTGTCGCCGTAGGGGAATGGGTAACCGCAACAGCACAGAGAGTTACAGCATTCTACGATATCGATACGCCCGTTACCCTCGCCAAGTTGGAACGGGGAGATACAGAATATCTCTCACCTGACTTAATTCCTCAATACAACCTATACTTATCCTTCACAGGGGGTTCAACCCTACAGCGTCTGGAACAGGAGTACGGGGCGCATAAGGCAAAAGCCCTCTATTGTTCAGTTGACCCAAGCTTGTATTATCCACAGGAATGCGATCAAACCTGGAATCTGGGGTATATGGGTACTTACAGTGATGACCGACAACCGCCCTTAGAACGCTTACTCTTAGAACCCGCCCGTCAGTGGGGAGAAGGGCGCTTTGTGGTTGCAGGTCCTCAATATCCCTATACAATTCAGTGGTCGAGTAATGTGGAGCGCATTGAACATCTCCCACCGGCTGAACATCAACGCTTTTATAATGCCCAGCAGTTTACGTTGAATATTACCAGAGCGGATATGGTGCGGGCGGGATATTCCCCCAGTGTGCGTCTGTTTGAAGCGGCGGCTTGTGGAACGCCGATTATCAGCGATTATTGGCAAGGATTGGAGACGATTTTTGAGATTGACAAGGAAATCCTGGTGGCTTCCTCTCCAGAAGACGTTCTCAACTATTTGCGGGAAATACCTGACTCAGAACGTCGTGCTATTGGTCTTCGCGCCCGTAAGCGCGTCCTAGCAGAACATACGGCTGCTCATCGCGCCTTAGAATTAGAACAGTATATTATGGCAGCGAGATGATCAAATCTTCAGATTTCTCTGACTCATGAGGGATGACAGGAATCTAGATAGGTTTGATAGGGTTATCAGTTATGAAGAT
The DNA here is from genome assembly GCF_046565525.1 of Coleofasciculus sp. Classification (NCBI taxonomy): domain Bacteria; kingdom Bacillati; phylum Cyanobacteriota; class Cyanophyceae; order Coleofasciculales; family Coleofasciculaceae; genus Coleofasciculus; species Coleofasciculus sp. The sequence continues at coordinate 47,976 of NZ_JBKHUP010000018.1, forward strand.
AGCCTAGTATTGGATGATCAATCCCCCTAAATCGGAAAATTTACCAGACGCGATCGCACAACTCGCCCCTTGGTTCCACAACCTCCATCTCCCCAATGGCACTCAAACCGCACCCAATCATTTCCTGGGTGATTTTCCGGCGTTTAAATGGCAGCAACTTGCCCCCCACCTACCGGAAAAATTAGACGGCTGGCGGGTTTTGGATATTGGCTGTAATGCTGGATTCTATAGTTTTGAACTTGCCCGTCGTGGTGCAATAGTAACCGGGATTGACCATGATGTCCATTATCTGGCACAAGCTCAATGGGCGCTTAAGCAATTTGACTTAGCGGATCGGGTTGAGTTTAAGCAAATGCAAGTTTATGACTTAGCTCACATTGAGGAAACCTTTGACCTAGTTTTGTTTATGGGGGTTTTCTATCACCTACGCTATCCCTTACTTGCCCTAGATATTGTGGCACAGACGGTTAAACGCTTGTTGGTATTCCAAACCCTTAGCTTACCCGGTGAAGATATTTTCCAGGATACAGGCGATCGCCAAATTAATGATCGCGATGCTTTAAATCAACCGGGGTGGCCCAAAATGGCGTTTATTGAACATCACTTTGCTGGTGATCCTACGAATTGGTGGATTCCTAATCATGCAGGGATTGAAGCAATGTTACGTTCGAGTGGTTTGCAGGTTATCGGATATCCGGGACACGAGATTTATTTATGTCAACCCGATGCGTCTAATCCGGCTTGTGTCATGTCTTGGAATCAAAAAGAATTACTTGCTGCTACGGGAAAACCATGGCATTTGGCTTAGACTCAGTTGAGAAATAGTTCAACGCGATCGCGGCTTGAGAATATGTATAATTTACGGCTAAAATGAGATGCCTGTCTAGTGGGATTTGCTTGACGTATTAACGCTGTGCTACCTGATCAATTAAGGTTATCGTTACCGACTGCTGCGGCGTTTAGGACGAGAAACAGGAGGAATGGGTTCATAAGACTTGAGTCCCTCATCTCTCATACCTAAAACTACGGCTTACGAGAAATACTTCGTTCAATCGCTCCCTTTGATGTGAGTTTACCTAAGGAAGCCGAGGCGTATAGTTTCGGGAAATTCTCAATATCTTCCACAGGTGTCAATTGGCTTTCTCCGGTTTCAGCATCTCGATATGCCAAAATCACAAACGGCATCATCTCTGGGTCAAGGGCATCAAGTAAAGCGGGGTTATGAGTTGTCACTAATATATCAATTTTGCGCTTTTCCCCAATTTCTTTAAGCATTTTTAGAAGTAAACCAACACGCGACGGATGGAGTCCGTTATCGACTTCTTCAATTACCAGTTGACTGCCTTCTGGTCGCGTCAATAGTGCTGTCATGATAGCTAAAAAGCGCAACGTTCCATCAGACATGCCCCACGCATCAACGACTGTGATGTCCCATGGATGCCATTCTTCTTGACAGTAAAGCATAGCATCATTTCCAAACCGACCCACAGGTTCTGCCCATACTCTCTGAATATCGCCTTCTGGTAAATGCCTTAAGTATGTCTCAACAGTTGAGTCAAACTCCTGTTTCTTTTCATCTGATAATGCTGCTAGTACACCAGCGATATTAGATGCATCGCTTTCAAATCGGTCAGAAAGCCTTGAATAGTTTCGCATCCGTGAAATATCAGGATTTAGAATAAAAATATTATCAAGCGTTTTCCAAACTAATTCTACACCTGCAACAACGTCCTGAGAATATCTGCTGTCAGACTCAAAATCGAACCTTTTATGAATAAGATGAGGCATAAGAGTTGTCTAATAATCTCACGTATGGCGAAGTTCCTACAGTAATACTATAGGAGTAATCTTCATTTGTATTTTTTTTATTTATAACCAACATACTCAACGTGAATTGTTTTTCTCGTTCTTCGGCTTTTCGTGCCGCCCACTCAACACCACCCCGAATTGGTGGAATTAAGCGATCGCCTTCTAAAGCTGTTTTAATTTGGAGATTGGATGCAATTCGATTTAAAAATTCAAGTGCATCAACAATGTTAGACTTCCCACTCGCATTCGCCCCAATCAAAACCGTCAGCGGATCAATTGGTAATTCCGCATACTTAAAACTTTTCCAATTTTTAAGAATCAGCTTCTTTAGCATTCCTATCTAACAACCTCCTATTGGCTTGGTACACCTTAATTGGTGCATTAGCATTGTAGGGGCGCACCGACGTGCGCCCATCAAACCGTCCAATCTATCCCACAATTTTAGCTGTGTCAGTCCACTACCTTCTTGGATTGAAAACAAATAACTTGGTTCGGGCGGGTTTAGTGACATCAGGGTGAGGCACAAAAAGATAATAGTCAAACCCGCCCCTACATTTAGGCATCGCGCTACTCTACATTCCGCCACCCTACATTCAGATGCAAGTGTTGACAAATTTTACATTATGCTGTAAAGACTTCGCTCAACCACTCCCCAACCTGAGTCGAAGGAAAACTTTGTATTAGTCCTGTTTATCGTGAAGATTTGGTATATCTGTGTTTCACCTCTTCTCAAACCTTTACCAAACTTAATACAATGTAACCAACAGTAACGATAGGTATATATCCTTAGTCATGATTGGCAGTCAAATTCCCTGGATAACGACGATTATTGTATTGCCTCTACTGGCGTCTCTAGCATTACCGGGAATGAGTGGGTTTGTCGGAGAATTGTCTATCTTCCTCGGCATGTCTACTAGCGATGCCTATAACTCATCCTTTAAAGTGGTCATGGTGCTGCTAGCCGCCGTGGGATTAATCCTCACTCCCATCTATCTACTCTCCATGCTGCGTCAGGTGTTCTACGGTACAGCTAAGGCGGAATTGGCAATGGATAATTATTTTGGAGATGCCAACCCACGGGAAATATTTGTCGCCCTGTGCTTGTTAATCCCAATTGTCTGCATTGGTTTATATCCCAAAGTTGCTACCCAAACCTATGATGTCAAAACCGTGGCGGTAACGGCTCAAGTGCGTGAAGCTCTGCCAGTCGTTGCTCAAGAACGGACAAACCTGTATTCTGGTAAATTCAACAGTTTCGCGAGAGTCCCCACCCTCGAAGCGAGTGCGCGTTCAGCAAACGATGCTTAGGGTGGGGAGGGATAGCGGGATGCCGGAGGGGCGAAGGCATCCAAATACTTGTCGCTAGTTCACGAGAGTGTTAATATAGAACAAGTTCGTGAAAGTGTTATGCAACAAGTCCTAACTGCCAAATTAAAACTAGAAGTCACCCAGGAGCAAAAAGAACAACTCCGGGTGACTTCTTTGGCATATAGGGATGCACTGAATTATACGTCCGGTGTTGCCTTTGAGATGGGTAAAACATACAACGGCACGAAAATTCAGAAAGAAGTGTATTACATACTTCGCGAAAAGTTTAATCTTCCATCTCAGATGGCTTGTAACGTTCCCCGACAGGTTGGGGCAACATACAAATCTTTGCGAACAAAGTTGAAGCAAAACGAGGAGGCAATTAAAGCAGGTCGCACTCCTAAGCGGTACAAAGGATTAGATGTACCGCCTAAATTTGTTTCCAGAACCTGCACCTTAAACTACCAGAAAGATTATTCATTCGCTAAAGATGGTCAGGTGGGTATTACCACTACGACGGGTCGCATCAAAGTGAGCTACAAAGGCTACTCCAAGCATCTAGAAATGATTCAGTCTGGAGTAGCAAAGATTGGAGCTGGAAAGATTTGGTACTCTAAACCGACTAAGACCTACTACCTGCTAGTTAGTATGGAATTAGAAGTACCAGACCTGACCCCCAATGACATTAATAGAGTCGTTGGAGTGGATGTAGGGCAACGGTATATTGCTGTTGCAGCAGATACTCGCAACAAGACTCAGTTTTTCAGTGGCTCTCATGTGAGACATACGGCTTCTCGTTATGTAAAAGCGAGAAAGTCCTTACAGCGTAGAGGCACCCGTAGTGCAACTCGTAGATTGGTTGCATTGTCTGGACGGGAGAGACGGTTCATCGCTGACACGAATCACTGTATTGCCAACCAAGTGGTAACACCTGAAACCTTGATTGGATTGGAGAATTTAACCCACATCCGAGAGCGGACAAGACAGAAGAAAAAAGGCAAAAAAGCATCCAAGAAACAACGCAGGGCTAATAGCAATAGAGCTAAATGGTCATTTGCCGAACTACACGGCTTCATTGACTACAAAGCTGTTCTCAAAGGGAGTCTTGCCGTTAAAGTGGATGCTCATTACACTTCTCAGGCTTGTCCGCACTGCGGTCACACATCTAAAGAAAATAGACCCAATAAAGGTCTAACTTTTGTGTGTCAGCAATGTGGTTATACTCTCCATGCCGATTTAGTGGGTGCTAGAAATGTTGCACTTAGAGTGTTGCTCTCTCGCCAAGAGTGGGAGAGTACGGGGCGTATTTCAGCCGTCCCTGATGTATCTGGTGATGAAACCAAAACTGATTGCCGCTTAAGGTATTCAGGGCTGAGGTGGAGCCAAGATGCAATCCCCAACTTCAACGAAGTGACACCTCAAGGCGGAACGGAGTAAGTTGGGGTAGTTGAAGGAATTGATAATGCGATCGCGGCGTTGCAGGCGCAGTTAGAGCAAAAACAACAACAGCTACAGCCTTTCGTCAAACCCAAGCAACCCTTGACGTTAGCTGACGAGGTTGAGATAGCCACTCAACAGGCTTATGATCATGCCAATCGGATTAATGAACTCGCCACAGAACTGGTGGAAGAACTTAGGGCTTTAAAATCGATCGCCAATGATATGAGTTCCAGCTATTGGCAGTTGCATCACAAGCCATTTATTACCGGGTTTAAGGGTACGTCTGTTCCCTATCTGCGAGCAGATCAGGGGGTTTTAATGATTGGCAAAGTCATTATTTAGAGCTTGCTGAACAAGAACTGTTGTAGAGACGTTCCGCCGGAACGTCTCTATTAAATAATGTGTCCTAACCGCTATGGCGGTTGCTATAATTGAGACAAACAGTATTTGAGTCCTATCGGATCGTGTAAATAGTGGCAATAATCCCCCAAAAAGTTAGACAATACTCTGATTTAGGGTGTTTCTAATCCTTTAAAGTTTGAGAATTTTTTTGACATCACTTCTAAGTTCTCCATAGAGCTTCAAAAAATTCTCTGGTATATAACTATAGTATTGACACCAGCGCTCATTAATATCACTAAAATGCCGATTAATCGGCATTTTAATTTCGTAGCTCTCAGGCAAAGAATCAATTTCAATGAAACTTATTAATCCTAGAATTGTCTCTTCAAAGGATTGAATAAAATCCTCGTATACAATTTCAGAAAAATCCACATAATTTTCGGCAAAAAACTTTTTCCACTTTTGGTTGCGAGCCTCAATTCCCTGCTTATATCTGTAGATATTCAGAGGTTTAAAAGCTAATTTTTTTTGGCGTTTCGGAGATCAGATTTTCGTTAGTTTTGACCCATTTTTGCGTTTGGTAAGCAATTTCAGTAGATACGGCTTGTTTGACTAAATTTCTACGCCATATATAGATAAAATAAGGATTAGGAAATATAGTCGAAATTATTTGCCAATCAGATTGCCTGCTCAAGCCCAAGTATTTTCGGGCTAGATTGATAAAATTCCGGAAATGCTCCCAGTGAATTTTTATGCCAAAAATTCCATTTTGGCTTGTCCCTTTCTGAAGTACTTGAGAAAGGTAATCTTGAAAACCGTTGGCACTATCTTGAGCAATATACTTTTCAATTTTAGCCGGATGAAAATACTCCAATGGTTTCCCACAAAAGCCTAGATCGCTTAGCGTTGAACATAAGAGAGTGCTGCCTGATCGTCCTGTGGAACAAACAATGTAACTTTTGTTGATCATAACTAATTTTAAAGAAATTATCCTCTATATTATTAGCCCACTAATTGCAAACCAACGTGTTTAATAAAAGCATACCAATCTTGACTAAAGCCTTTAAATTCAACATCCTTGAGGGTAAATTTTATGTGAGAATCTTCGATTGGCAACGATACCATATTATAGGCATCAGGTTTATTGGTTAATAGCACCAGTTCAGTCCCGGCGGGAATCGGTTGCAGGGCATTTGGACTTAGATACATAGATTGAACCGGGGCACGCTTAACTACGGTATCCACGTTAAAGACAACTTTGATCAACCCCCCTTGAGGCGGCAATGTTTTTCGGTAAACCATCATTTTGACAACATCTTTTTCTATTTGCTTTGAGAGCATCTGTGCCACTGTTTCTGTTGGTCTCAGGGGTTCTTTGGTGATTTGAACATGCTCAATAAACGCATACCAGTTTAAACTTCTGCCCTGAAAGCCAATATCCTGGAAACTGATCCGAATATGTCGGGTTAGATCTGGGGGAGTGTAGGATTGTAGGACTAATAGGGTGCTAGCAGGAATGGGCTGAAGTTTATAGCTTGGCAGTAAACTGGATTGAATGGGTTCTTGTTTAAGAATTGTATCTTGGGTAGACAGCATTCGGACTAAGCTAACCATAGTTTGATAGTTCCTTTAATTGTCATTCGTCATTTGTAAAATTATGCCCACTCTTAACACTTGATCGGGGCGGGTTTAGTCGCATCTGGGTGAGGCAATAAATGATAATAGTGAAACCCGCCCCTACACAAATTCTTTCCCTTCATTCTTAGGAAATACTGCCACGCTTGCGGGCTTCTTTGTAGGATATTCCCACATTTCTTAACCCAGCGCGAATCATCTGCTGTTCTAATAAGCTAAAAAAGCGGACGCGATCGCCTCCTCGAACCACAGCCTGATTATGGGCTTCTGCTATAGCAATGGGATAGCCATAGCCTTTGTAAACCTGTGCCAGCATTAAACTTAGAGATTGATTGAATAACATAGTATCCTGTGCTACCCATTCTGGGACTTCGATGCGGGCAATTTCTGTACCAACGTGAACATAGCAGAAATAAATCCGGTGATGATCGTATAGATCCAAAATTCGCACCGAACTGCGAAATAAAGGACTACGTTGTCCGGGTTCAAGTAAACTCGACCAAAGCATCGTATCACGTAAGGGTTCAACAACCTGACAAGGCAATTTATCAGTAACAGAGGCGCAATGGTTGATACAGTTGGGGGTGTCATAAGCACAGGCTTGTAACCGGAGAAAATGCAGGGCTTCGTTGCTGCGAGACGCACTCAAATAGCCCATCAGCGGTACATTGACTGATCGCAACTGATCCCAAGCCGCTAGAATCGGGGGAAGGATGCGATCGCGCGCTTCTGTGGGTAAGGATTCCAGAAACCAGTAAATCAGTGATCCATCCACCATCGCCAGATTAGGAATATCAAAGTGAGAACCGGGCGGATTGACCCAGCGACACGCCATTTCTGCCAATACCGATACCTCAGACACAGTGCGACGATACCCCATCCATTCTTCGGTACGAATCCCCCATTGGCGGGATATATATAAATCTTCCGGTCGGTAAAAGACTTCGGGTAGGCTATCCAAGAGCGGGTGTAAACTTTGTCCATAGTGCAACATCACCCGACCGACGTTAATTAAATAACAATAGGCGATTTCGTGATGGGAGGGAGACATTTGAGACCCATCGGTGGCAAAAACCGTATGGCTTTCGGGAGGGGAATCCAGATCAAGGCGAGTATCCAGGGGTTCGACGGGAACAGCCGCCGTAAAGGTTATGCGATCGCGCCATTGCTGGTGGGATTGAATCAGCTCATCTTGTCGGCGATTAGTCTCCAGCAGCAGCTTTTGCGCCAGTTCCCAGCGTTGGCGACTTGCTAGCGCCTCCCCTTTCAGGTGCTGGCTAATTCCAGGGATTTGTTTCGCGAGTTTCGTGAGATCGAGCATATAATTATAGTCATCCCGGCAGAATAAGTATCATTATTTTATTTTTATTTAGTATTTTCGGTAATAATAATTCAAACTATTGCTTAAACCAGCCAAATACCGACTCTTCAGTTAATTAGTGTATCCAATTTTACAATTATCAACTTCATTTAGGATAAACTTCACGCGGTAAATATTAAGTTATATAAAAAAACTTGCATTTATCGCGGTAGTCATCCTAGAGTCAACACAATCCAGTTAATATTCATGAGAGTATTGTGGAATCCAGGTAGAAAAAGCTCGATAACTGCGACTTAATTTAGCTCAAAGTTGTGTAGCGAATAATCGGAAAACTGTTTCCCATGAATAAGGAGATTTCAAATAAAAAATAAATTGATGCCGTTGGCATAAAGTTTGTTAATCAATAATACTGACGAGGTACACTATGGATGTTGCAACCCTTTCCAAACTTGGTGTAAAACATGCTGAAAATGCCGTAGCCGAATCCCTGCGGATTCAAACCGGATTAGATTGGACAAAGCCGGTTACGTTCTACGGGATTATCAATGAACGTTGTAATGTTAAATGTCGCCAGTGTGAGTATTGGCGACTCCCGAAATATAAGGACGAAATGACGGTAGAGGATTGGAAACGCGCCCTCCTCAGCATAAAAGACTTTGTGGGTGAGTATTCCATCAACTTTAGTGGCGGTGAACCTTATATCAAAAAAGGATTTCTAGACATACTGGCGTTTGCCAATAGTAATGGTATTCACTGCGGTGTGACCACAAATGGCTCATGCATGACCCAGGAAAACGCTGCCAAAACTGTAGCAGCGCGTCCCTTTAATGTAAATATGTCAGTGGATGCACCCAATGCAGAACTCCATGATTACCTGCGGGGTCAACCTGGTTTATTTACTAAGCTTTCTAACGGCATTAAGTATCTACGTCAGGAACAGGAAAAACAAGGCATAAGTTTTCCAATTATTGTCAAACCGACACTTAATCGCCTCAATTTCCGTTTAATGCCCGAACTGGTAGAATGGGCGCAACAGATTGGGGCTACGGCTGTTAATTTCCAGCCCGTCAATCTTTGGACACCAGAAACCTATAATGAACTGTGGCTGAAAGCCGAAGACTATGACGAGTTTGCCCAGGTAATTGAGCGCCTGATTGAAATGAAGCAAAACGGTGCGCCGATTATGACGGGTGATGATGTTCTGCGGCTTTTCTTACCTCACTTCCGTGAAGACAAAGCACCTGAATCCGTTCGCCCCTGTCGAGTTGGGCTTCGCAATTTCTGGATTGAAACAGATGGGAATGTGAAACTCTGTAATGATTATCCGGTCATTGGTAATGTTAAACACCAGAGTGCTAAAGAAATCTGGTATGGAGAAAAAGCCAAAGAGATTCGCCAGCAGACATTGGACTGCGGTAAACTTTGTTTGATTACCTGTGTGTCGCAAAAGACGCTTAAGGATAAGGTTTTGATGGGAATGAAGCTACTGAAGAATTGACTAAAAATTAGGGAGCATCCCTCGGCTAGAGAACAGAACTGGACTAGGTTCTCTAGGCGAGGGATTTCATTTTTGTTTCACATAACTGGTTCGATAGAGACGTCCCGTACTTGGGGTGATAATAAAATTTTATTACAAATTTGCATAAAACTTTTACGCAGGTTTCATCAAATACGCCCGTTGCATATCTCTAGCGTTAATGGAGATTCTTACTCGATTTAGATTAAATTTTTTGGAAAAATCATTGAGTTTATCTTTGATTAGTTTATTTTTACTCATAACACCAAAATTATAAAAAAGCCTGTCTAGGGTTAGGGAACGACCAACATAGTCTAACTTCAGCATTGTAAAGCCAGCCTGAGTTGCCATTTTTTCTAGAGTCTGGCTGGTAAAAAAGTAAATATGTCCATTGCAACTTAGGCTTCTTTCTCTTTTGCCCAACAATTTGAACACTAATGTGTCGTATCTGGGCGTTTCTACGACAAAGACACCACCTGGCTTCAAGATGCGATAAACTTCTTGAAACGTCCTATATGGATCAGGTACATGTTCTATAACATGAATCATTAATACTACATCGACTGACTTCTCGCTAATTTCTGCTTTTTCTAAGATGCTAGGAATAGCTTTTATGCCAAAATGAGATTCTGCATATTTACATTGGCCTAAGTTAGGTTCAACTCCCATTACCTGCCATTCATCTTTTTTAAAAAAGTTTAATAAGTAACCAAAACTACTGCCGATCTCAAGTAGTTTGCCTTTTTGGGGATAATATTCATTCAGAAATTTTTGGGTTGATTCATAATCTTTAACCTGAAGTGATTCTTTTTCTAACTTTTGTCGATCTGGATTAGATAGAACCCAATCTGGATTCCACGTCTCGATCCCTACATGATCCGCATCTTTTGACCTAGGGTTAGCATACATCAAATTACAACAGTTACACTTAACAATTTGACTGATTTGAGCTACACCAGGTTCAAATAAAATAGTGTAGTCATCGCTACCGCAGAGATTGCATCTAACATATTGCATACCTCATGGTTCCTTATACTTAGCTCAATTTTTCATCCCATTGTACATGAAGTTGCACTAGATGTGACGTTCTTAAGCTAAACTTTAGCTTTTTGGCAAGGGTGCAAGACGTCAATTTCAGGAAACCATGATCTGAACTCTATTGAGACCAAGCGGAGAAATCCTGAGCAAACTGGGACAGAGACAATAACTGAATTCTCGGATGATGGCGAACCTCGTCTCGATGCGCTGCTGTGTTATAGCCCCAATCTGCTAAATACAGTCTCACCTGAGCCAAGTCTGATTGCTGTTCCACTGATAGTAGGGTATTCAACCGATCTTCTACAAACCAAAGACTTGCAGATTCATCTGTAAATTCTTGTATCAGTTGTCGTAGTGTTTGGTATTTGGGACGTTTAATTTCTTTGCCAATAATTCTATCCTCTGATAGTTCGATACCTTGTTGTTGTAATAACTGCTTTGCAAAGCGCCCTTCTTTTGTAGTTACAATAAAAACCTGCGTTGGTGTTTCTAATATTTGCTGTAAGCGCTCAATCACCCCAGGATAAAAGCGGTGCAGTGCTAACCAGCTTTCTAAATCAGTAGTAATCCATTCATCGCGAATTTTATCTAACTGTTGACCCAAGTTTTGTGGTTGCAAGTTTTCGGAATCAACACATTGGTGCAAAACAGTTGACCAATCTTGCAAAATTTGGGATTCTGAAACGCCTAAAAGTAAAACTCTCACTAAAACAGGCATTTCCCACCCTGTTTCAATAACAGGGCGCAAGCGGTAAAATTTTTCGGCTAAGTCTGGCGGGGGTGTTGTGTTTTTAGGTTGCCAAATTTTGCAGTAGGTACGCCAAGCCGTTTGGAAATATTCCAGAAGTCCATCACAGATAACGCCATCAAAGTCGAGGGCGAGAATAGTGGGAGTATGAGTTAACATAAAGCTATTTGAATGATGAATAAGAATCCAGGTGATTTAAGGGCTGGTGGGCAATGCCCACCCTACGGGATATCAAGGGTTTCGGCGCTCCAACAGGGCAAATTTTCAGTGTCATTGATCTTAATTGGCAATAACCTGATTGCGCTTGGGATCGCCAAGTTGGGAACGGGATTGAGAGCTTTTCGGGTTGAGACTGGGTTGATTGCCCCATTTTTGGGTAAGCTTGTCTAACAATTGGTCTTGCTGTTGGCGAAATTCCCAGACGTTATTACCACCATTAATAATCGCAAACCAAACCCGATCGCGATCGCGCGTTGGCATCACCCCCGCTAAAGCACTCACCTGGCGTAGGGTTCCGGTTTTCATCGCGGTTCCCTCTGGCAGGTTGCGAGCATAGATTGTCCCGTTTTTATCCCGCCCAGCTAGGGGGAATAGATCAATAACACCTAAGTTATGAGGTATTAATATTTTTTCTAGTGCTATCAGCATAGCTGTAGCCGCACGGGGAGAGATTTTGTTTTCTGTTCCTAACCCCGATCCATTGATCAGTTGGATTTCCCCTTGAGGTACATTAGCTAACTTGGCGGCTTCTTTGGCAACTACCTCAGCCCCACCAACAGCATCGGCTAAAATCTGAGCCATGCCATTGTTACTATAGATGTTCATTTCTCTGAGGATTTCCGCCAAGGGTAGGGATTGGTGACGTAATAGTATCCTCATGTCGTCAGGCGGAGTTTTCACCGTTTTGATTTGACCGCTAATCACCAGCTCAGGTTTGGGGGTTCCGGGAGACATTCTGCCATGGTGAGTGATAATAGAACGAGACCAGGTTTTGGCATTCAATCCTGTCTTTAGCAACTCACCCGATCGCATCTGATTTTCTTCGTAGTTGAGATGAAAATTGCCAGCAATGACTAAATTGCCATTGACGCGGCGAATACCAAGCTGGTTGAGGCTGTTTCCTAGGGCGATCGCTTCTTCCCAAACAAACAACGGATCACCACTGCCTTTAATTACCAAATCTCCTTCTAATATGCCATCACGGATATCACCTGTAGCACCCACTTGCGTCTCAAATTTATGATCAGGTTTCCATTGACTTAACGTCACCAATGTGGTAGCAATTTTAGTCAATGAAGCAGCAGGGAGGGGAACTTTACCCTGATGTTCTGCCATAACATTCAGCCCTGATTGTATCCAGATTCCTTGATTGTCTGCTAGTGAACCTTTGTTTCTTAGGTCTTGGAGATATTGATTAATCGTCGCTTCGGCGCTAGGGTCAGGCTTGGGCAGAGTAAACAAGGAGGTTTCTTGCCATGGCAAAGGTTGGACAGTCTCCACCTTATCCAAATCCAACGTAGCTGCCTGCATCCCCACAATCTTGACCAATAGCGCGGCTATCGAAGAAGCAATCAATCCAGCACCAATTCGTTGTAACATTCCGTTTCTCCTCCACGGTGCTTTATTGTACGAAGTGGATGGCACCGATGAAAAGGTTTCTTCAGAGGTTTTTCTGAGAGATCAGCACTTTTAAGTGCGTTGTAGGGTGTAGAGTGTGGGGCTTCTCGCCAAATAAGCTAAAACAGGATTACTCAATCAACGTTCTAGAGGTGAGGGCTTCTGTTAAAATCTTTAAGGTTTCTATCTCTTTGAGCAATGGCATCTCGCGAACGGATCGCAATCGACGCGATGGGAGGGGATCACGCTCCCTCAGAAATTGTGGCTGGAGCTATCCGAGCCCAAGAAGAGTTGGGCGTAGAGGTTATATTGGTTGGCGATACTCAGGCTATTGAAGCGTCCCTGAAAGAACACAAAAGTCCCTGCCAGCTAGAAATAGCTCAGGCGGAAGACGTAGTTGCCATGGAAGAGGAACCCTTGGTGGCGATAAAACGCAAACCCAAGGCGTCAATCAACGTGGCGATGGATTTAGTCAAAACCAAGCAAGCGCAAGCTGTGGTGTCGGCGGGGCATTCTGGCGCAGCTATGGCAGCAGCATTACTGCGTTTGGGACGGCTCAAGGGCATCGATCGCCCAGCGATTGGTGCCATGTTCCCCACCCTCATAGCTGGAAAGCCAGTGATTATACTAGATGTGGGTGCAAATGTGGATTGTCGTCCCAAATATCTGGAGCAATTTGCGGTGATGGGCACGGTATACAGCCAGTATGTGCTAGGAATACCAGAACCCAAAGTCGGGTTGCTCAATATCGGGGAAGAAGACTGTAAGGGGAATGATTTAGCAATTCGGACTCATCAACTGCTACAGGACAATCCCAGAGTTTCCTTTCTGGGTAATGCTGAAGGGAGAGATGTACTCTCAGGTCAGTTTGATGTGATTGTCTGTGATGGCTTTGTCGGCAACATCTTACTCAAGTTTGCTGAAGCCGTGGGAGAAATCGTCTTGCAAATTTTGCGGGAGGAATTGCCCCAAGGCTTACATGGTCAACTGGGGACGGCGATTCTCAAGCCGAATCTGAAGCGGATTAAGCAGCGTATCGATCATGCCGAACATGGTGGTGGGTTGCTATTGGGAGTGGATGGAGTCTGTATTATTAGCCATGGCAGTTCTCAAGCACCGTCTATTTTTAATGCGATTCGCTTGGCAAAAGAAGCGATTGATAATCAGGTGCTGGAGCGAATTCAGTCTACTGAGATCAAAGCGGCGAAACAATCGGTAACCCGGAATATGGGCACTGAAGCCTTAGAGGTGACCAATGAGCCATCAGAGGAGGCTACAGGTTAGCTTGATGCGATCGCGATGAGAATGCAAGCAGACGCGATAGTGGGGCGGGAAGTGAATTGGCGGTTTCTTTGATGGAGAATCATTTTGAATCAACTAGGCACAGGGATTGCGATTACCGGGAGTGGTTCGGCGACACCCGATGTTATTTTGGATAACCATCAACTCAGCCAGATAGTTGAGACATCAGATGAGTGGATTGCCACGCGCACAGGAATTCGTCAACGGTGTCTAGCTGACGCTCAAGCCAGTTTGAGTGGGTTAGCAGCCCAAGCGGCAAAGCGGGCGATCGCGATGGCGGGAATTGAGCCTGAAGCGTTACAGCTCATTATTCTGGCAACGTCTACACCTGATGATCTGTTTGGTACGGCGAGTCAAATTCAGGCGTTACTCGGCGCATCTAATGCTGTTGCGTTTGACCTCACGGCGGCTTGTTCTGGCTTCGTGTTTGGTTTAGTAACCGCCGCCCAGTTTATCCGGACTGGAGTTTATCAAAATATTTTATTAATTGGTGCGGATATGTTGTCGCGCTGGCTGGATTGGTCCGATCGCGGCACCTGTGTATTATTTGGTGATGGCGCGGGGGCTGTGGTGTTACAGGCAAATGAGCGCGATCGCTTATTAGGATTCCAGATTCGCAGTGATGGCACTCAGAATAAATGCTTACAGTTAGCTTACAAACCACAAACCCAGCAACTTGTCAAGGACATCGAAGTCGGTCAAGGAAATTTTGCGTCGATTACCATGAACGGCAAAGAAGTCTATCGATTTGCCGTACAAAAAGTGCCAGAAGTGATTGAAAAAGCGCTATTTCAGGCGAATCTTACCGCAGAGGATGTAGACTGGCTGCTACTTCACCAAGCCAATCAACGGATTCTGGATGCAGTTGCTCAACGGTTGAAGATTCCCAGCCATAAGGTTTTGAGTAATCTGAGTCAGTATGGGAACACATCCGCCGCGTCGATTCCCTTAATGCTCGATGAAGCCGTGCGATCGGGAAAAATTCAACCCGGTGATATTATTGCCAGTTCCGGTTTTGGTGCGGGATTAACCTGGGGGGCAGCTATTTTTCAATGGGGATGATAAGATCCCACTCATCGTCGGCTGATGGCTCATTTTGCCATGCAAGTGTTACCTAAAATCCCACGAAATGAACCATGCCCGTTTTTTTAAATGTATAGAAAAGATAAGGTTATGGCGGTTGGCCAACAGGATATGTTATTAATTAATTAGTCCATGAATATCTAGAGAATCATCGAAAACTATCGAACAGGAATACTGGAAATATAATTCTCGAATGAGGTAATAGGACTTTCAGCGCATAGTGGTTGAGTTTATTTTGCACCGTATTGGACAAAACTAACCTATTGGGGGATTAAATTATGGATTTAAATACTCACTTGAAGTTATTAAGTAGATTGGATTCGGAATCTCAAAAAATCATGCTTGAATTGCAAGCCATGTTCTCTGCTGCAGGTCTTGCAGTAAGAGGCCGTGGAACGCATACTGACGGAATTATAGTCAAGGGAAACTTAACAGTACTGTATAGTAGTGATGTCCCCTCTCATTCGCTATTCACACCGGGTAAAAAATATGATGTCATTTTTCGTCATGCAAATATTGTGGGTGGTGCAAAAGATGACGCTCTTATAAACGGTCGTGGTTCAGCTATTAGAATTGGAAATATAGGTGATGACCTAAGTAAGCCCGGACTACTGGATCTTGTACTCAATACCGGTGAAGTTTTCGGACTTCCAACAGCCCGATTATATCATCAATTTTTTGGTTCAGATTTTCATCAAAAAAGTGACATGCTTGCCAGTGGCAGTTTAAGAAGGTATGGAGTGGAAGCAGCCTTGCGCAATCCAGATTCGTTTACTGAATTGTACTATCACACACAGCTTTGTTTTGAATGGGTGGATTCCAAAAAGAAATCCCGTTATGCCCGCTTTCGCCTTTTAAATCCCAATCAAAGCACGGAAGGCGGTTTATTAGATGAAAATGTTGAAATAGGTCCTAGACTGGTATTACCCAGAGAACGGGGCGATACTCGCGAAAAAAATTACCTGAGAAATGAGTTTCGCCAACGATTGACTGGCGGAGCCATAGTGGAGTACGTCTTGCAAGCCCAATTCAGATCAATTGAGGAAAAGGCATTAGATTGCAGTAACCCATGGGATCCAAATACCTATCCTTGGCTCGATATAGCAGCCATAGTGCTTGATCAAGATGAATCTGAAAATGATCATTTTCAAGAAATTGCCTACAATCCAGGCAATACTCACTTTGATTTAAGACTTCCCGATTCATATAGTGTAGATGATTTTGCATCACTGGGAGTGTCTGGTGCATTAGTTCATTATTTCGGCTCCATTGTTCGTGCTGAACGCACTCAGTATTTGTATGGAAGTAAGGATGATTTGCCTGGAAAACCAGTTTATTTCCCTCTCCCGGTGACTGAAATACCTTCAAAAAGATTCCTTTTCCTATTAGAAAAATATAATTTTCTTACAGATAAATTATACCCTTCAGATGGTGACCACGATAAGATTGAAGCACTTGTTTCAGCCATGCCTACTACGGCTTTGGATTTGGCGGTTGGCAGTATTGAACCCAGCGATATTCCTGACAGCTACTTTTTGGAACGTCGGCTCAATGGGTACAATCCAGGTGCGATTCGCGAATCCTCTGGTCAAGAAGGCTGGACACATGAGCTTACTCACAATCTAGCAAAATATGACATCAAGCCAGGTTTGCACTTTCCTGATTTTGTTCAATGTCGGCTTGTTGTTGATAAACAAAATGGTATCAAGTTGCATTCGATTAAAATAGATGACAATGAAATTACACCGTGCCAAAAACAATGGCAACATGCTAAGCATGTCTACCTGGAGGCCGAATTTGTTTCACAAGAACTGAAACTTCATTTAGCCCGTTGTCACTTTAATATTGAACAATACGTTATGGCTATCAAGAGAAGACTCGCACCCACTCATCCTGTGCGGGCGTTTATTGATCCTCATCTTGAAGGGCTGATGTTTATCAACTCATCATCTGTTCCAAAGATTATCGGTTCTACAGGTTTCATTCCTATCGCCTCCATGCTAACGCAGGGTTCTATTGTTGATGTAATTAAAAATGAGTTAAGTAAACTAAGTTATATGTGGAATCCAATCGCTGATTTGCCACGTGATATTCCCGGAGACCTTTTTACACCTGCAGCAACAGCCTATTGGGAACTGCTTAAAGATTATGTTGAGAAAGGTTTAGTACAACCATTTAAAGATGAACTTTGCACTGAAGCAAATGCAACTCAGATTGACGAACTTTTTGCTGAATTAAAACAACGAAGTCTTTACTCCGGAGACCAATCACCCAACTACGATTCATCAGAGCTTAAAAGTCTGTTGATGTACATTATCTACCATTCAAGCTTCCTGCACTCATGGGCTAACTTTAAACAATATGATGATGCTGGAAATCCTAATCATGTAGCAATGGGCGATTATAGTCAATATGACCAACAGATGCAGGACAAGATACGCTTCTCTCAACGGTCTTTAACATGGGTGCTTTCATCAATTCGATACAACCCAGTTGTAGTATACGGATCGGATTTACTCAAACAGCTCATTCGGGAAAAATTATCAGTATTGGAACCCGGACTTCCATTAAAGGATCTTATGATGAGTATTAATATTTAAACCGCGTCCAAGTTGAAACCTGGAGTTTTGGCACTCCTTGAGGTTAACCTAGTAACAGACCATTTATGGCAATGGTTACGTGAAGATGTAACTTATCACAATTGCTATGACAGCAAAGCGGCATTGATCAAACAGGTCGTCTGGTTTGAACAACAAATCAATGCATTTCCCCAAGCTATTTGTGAGCGCTTATGGGTAACAACTCATCTTCAACCTGAGCAGGAAAAACTACGGATTTCTCCTTAGCCTTTGTTTCCTATAGCAGGTCGCTAGGGGTCTATTTACAACTCCCGTACCTGAAGCCGAGTCCAGACGAGATGTTCGTACCTTCAAAGTGTAACTAAACGCCTAGCGCAGCGCTATAACTGAATAATATGAAGTTTAAATGCACGAGAGCTTATCATTTTTTTTGAGGTTGAAGGGGTGAAATCTTTACTTGCCCCTGTGATTGGCACACAATGGCGGTATCAGAGTTTGACGCGATCGCACAATTCCAGATGGTGCCCAAAACTTGCCTATGGGAGGCAAGACAGGGGTCAAATAAACTTGTTTCGTCACATTTTTTCAAACACGAGCGCTCGCACTATTCTTACAGGAGCTAAATGGGTACGATTGTTAAGGGTGTGAGCGCTCAAATGGATACAGCATAAGGCTTTAGCCTCGGTATAGTACATCTGCACGGTAGGGACTTCTCTTTTAACTTTTAGGTTAACTTCAAGGAGTGCCAAAACTCCAGGTTTCAACTTGGACGCGGTTGAATACCAATCAGTCAGGTTACAAGTCGGACAACAGAGAGAGTAACCCCGACGTACCAGTCCATTTTCTAATAACAGAGGAAGTTTTTGCTTAATAATTTGGTCAGCATCTTTTTGATTCAATCGGCGTTGTTTCGTAAGAAACGATTTAATATTGTCCCTATATAAACCACCTTGTTCTGCCCGATGAGTAACTAAAGCCGAAAGAATGTCTGCTCCTTGTTTATCAATCAAACGTATTACTTTGTCAAATCCGCCGAATCGCTGAATACATCCTTGAACATAGCGAGTATGCTTGTTTGGTTTAACCTCAAAACCAGCCTGTTTAAGGTGTCGGGAAATTACAACATCGTCGGGATGAACGAAAAAACAGCATTCTTTCCCTGCTAATCCTGTTCCAGTAATACCCTTAGTCTCTGCCCGTACAGCTAAATAGTCTCTTAACCATGCCTCTCCCCAATCATCTTGCTTATTCTCCGCACGCTCAATTCGCCATAATTCATTTGTCAGCAACTTTGATGCTACTCGTGTCGCCGGAAGTGAGAATTTTTTACCGGAAACAAACCTAATTTCCGCATCGTAACCAAAAGTAAAATTTGTATTGTCATGTCCAAAAGGTACAGGTGGAGCAAACCGAACAGAACTGTCAGGATTAACTAATCGCGTGAAATTGATAGTTCCTTCATAGGTACGTGAACCTTGAAGCCAATCAAAACGAAAATCTTGATAAGACACTTTGACATAAATTTCTTTACCTGCTGTGGCAAAGGCATTTTTTAGATTACTGAACAAAACACTTGCATCTTTACGATTAAGCGGAGTTTTCACGAATAATGCTCTGATGGATGGCATCAACTCTACGATTAGGGAAGCATGATGCTCAAGATCTGATAAAAAGGCATCCCTGGGCAAAAATATTTTGTTTTGTCGAACAAACCATTGATAATTCCAAAAAGATGTTGGTATCCCAATGTCATGACCATCATCTAGGAAAAGATTAAGTGTTGTACGAGGTAATTTTGATAAAACTGAGTAGTAATTCCACATTGTAAGGCAATTTCTAAGTTGAAAGTACCATCAGAGTCTACTAGACGAATATTGCTGTCATTTAAGCCACCGGGGTATAAGTGTTGAAGGATTAAACCGATATGAGAAACTGTTCCATCACGCAAGCGGAGAAAGTCATATCGAGCTCCTTGAATATGCCTTTGAACTTCTGGAGAATAAATAGAGAGTAGTAAACCTGTTGATTGTTTTAAAACTTGCGACACGTATGATGGAATTCCTTCTCTTGGAATCAGGATATAATCAGGGTTTATCGACTTGAGTGCAAACCTCAGAGTATCAGCTTCTTCTTCATTCTCAGGTACGGGAAAGATAGTATTTGCTGCACCACCCCAGACGTGAGTGTAGAGAGTCACTGCATCCATTAACTTATCTCGATTCCGAATCAAATAAACCAGGCGTAGGGGGCGTGATTTTAGCTTAAGAGTAACTTCTCGTTCATGCAGTGACATAATTTAACTGTGGTTGGTTGTTTCAAGGTAATCCATTAATCAGCTAGGGAACAAGAGTGACGGAAGCTGATGATTGATTGCTCTTTATCCGTTGTAACTTAGATATTGCTGCACTGGCACTAAAGTGCCAACTACGAACGGTGCGATCGCGACTATCCCAATTCTCCTGATAGGATGACAACACAGCCAGAGTTAAATTTCCGGTACTCTAAAGAAAGAACAATTACACGTTCCATCAACTGCTGTGAGTGAAAAACGAATTCTCCTATGGTATCGCAATGACTTGCGCCTGCATGATCACGAACCCCTACACCAGGCGCTTCAGACAAAGGCGCAGGTAATTCCCTGCTACTGCTTAGACGATCGCGTCTTTGGTAAGACATCCTTTGGATTCCCCAAAACTGGGGCATTTCGCGCTAAATTCCTACTGGAAAGTGTAGCCGATTTGCGAGAGGGTTTGCGATCGCGTGGGAGTGATTTACTGGTGCGTCGGGGTTTACCAGAGATAGTAATTCCCGCTTTGGCAAAACAACTCGGTATTACTGCGGTTTATTTTCACCAAGAAGTTACCGCTGAAGAAGTGGCGGTAGAATCTGCACTCAAAAAAGCCTTATCTGAGATTGGTATAACTGTACAAACGTTCTGGGGAAGTACTCTCTACCATCCCGACGACTTACCGTTCAGTCTCTCAAAAATTCCCGAACTTTTTACCAACTTTCGCAAGCAGGTGGAGAAAAAATCCACAATTTATCCCCCCTTTCCCACTCCTAAACATTTACCATCTCTCCCCTCTGTAGATGTTGGAAAATTACCCCAACTCGCTAATTTTGGACTAGAACCCCCTATAGTTGACAAACGGGCAGTATTACAATTCAAAGGTGGAGAAACCGCCGGATTAGCCAGACTCAAAGACTATTTCTGGAAAAAAGACTGTCTCAAAGTTTACAAACAAACCCGCAATGGTATGTTGGGGGCAGATTACTCCTCTAAATTTTCGCCCTGGCTGGCATTGGGGTGCTTATCACCACGTTTAATTTATGAACAGGTTCAGCACTATGAACAGAAACGAGTCAAAAATGATTCAACCTACTGGTTAGTATTTGAGTTAATTTGGCGAGACTTTTTCCGATTTATTTGTGCTAAACATGGGAACCGAATCTTTCGCAAATCTGGCTTACAAGGTGTACCCATTCCCTGGAAAGAAGACTGGGAGCGCTTTACCCTTTGGCAGCAAGGAAAGACAGGTTTTCCCTTAGTTGATGCCAATATGCTGGAACTTACTGCAACTGGATTTATGTCCAATCGGGGACGACAAAATGTTGCAAGTTTTCTCACCAAAAACTTAGGAATCAACTGGCAAATTGGCGCTGAGTGGTTTGAATCGCTGCTGATTGACTACGATGTTTGTAGCAATTGGGGTAACTGGAATTATACGGCGGGAGTGGGTAATGATGCTCGTGGGTTTCGTTATTTCAATATTCAAAAACAGTCGAAAGATTATGACCCCCACGGTCACTATGTCAAACATTGGCTACCCGAACTGGATTCCTTAACCGCCGCTAAAGTACACCAACCTTGGACATTAACCTCAGCCGAGCAAAAACAGTTTGGGGTAAGAATTGGCGTAGATTATCCTAATCCAGTTGTGGACTTAATGCAGTCGGTTAAAGCAAACGAGAAAGTTTACAACGCCGCATTGAGCCGTTGATAACATTGCCGATTGGGGAAGAGGGCAAGTGTTGGATATCGCCGTCTGTATATCAAAAATCATCATAACTGACGTCCCCTGCATCCCTACACCGTTGTACCCTACGACTATCTTGATAATTCGTTAGCCTAGAAGAAAGTCAGTTGTTGTCGATGTGAATCAGAGGATTAAGTATCCTGAGTGCAAATTCTTCTAGGATATATCAGGAGTGATGTAGCGGAGAACTAGATGGCTAATATTAAATTTGTCAAGGAAGACCAGGAAGTCATTGCAGCAGATGGGGCAAACTTACGTGAGAAAGCCCTGCAAAACAAGATTGACCTGTATACCTTCAAAGGGAAGTTGATGAACTGTGGAGGCTATGGTCAATGTGGTACCTGCATTGTTGAGGTTGTCGAAGGAATGGAAAATCTCTCACCTCGAACTGAGGTAGAGCAGCGTAAACTAAAGAAAAAACCGGAGAGTTACCGATTAGCCTGCCAAGCCTTGGTCAATGGACCAGTCAGCGTGAAAACTAAGCCCTGAAGCTGCGGGAAGCAATGTTCTAGACATTCCATGGCACTATGGCGAGCAGGGGGAGACTGTAGCTGATTAGTATTTGGAGTCAAGCTGCACGATTGGCAGAAGCCAATGATATTCTAAGAAGAGCGGTTCAAAACCAATTGTAGAGGCACTAGTTCAATGCAAGTTAATGATTTAGGGTTCGTTGCCAGTCTTCTGTTTGTGCTGGTTCCCACCGTTTTTTTGTTGATTCTGTATATCCAGACAGCTAGCCGAGAAAGTAATAAAAATCCCTAGCCTTAGCTGTCTACCTTCCGCCCATGAGCTCCCCGACTTCTTCAAGAAGTCGGGGAGCTGACACTCAATCTGCTGTGCGGGCTAACAACAGGGGACAATTCCCATACACCCGCACATAGTCCGACAGTGAGTAGTGAGTAGGGTGGGCATTGCCCACCAACCTTACGGAGCGTGCCATTGTACTCAATCCGGTGTGCGGGCTAATAGCACAGGACAATTCGCATACACCCGTACATAGTCCGACAGGGAAGTCCCTAGCAATCGGTCTAAATCAGGGAGAGACATAGCAATAGTGGGACGGCGTTCAGGAGAACCCAAGATCAATAAATCCACATTCATTTCATCGGCTAAGCGGCAAATCTCTCGTCCCGCCTGACCTTGACTATTGATACATTTATAGGCAACGCCTTGCTTTTTCGCTTCCGCCGCCGCCGATGCCAAAACGGGATCGGTTTCAGGAGTGGTTATCGGTTCACCCGATGGCGTTTTTTTGTCGGGGTTGACGTGAACCAAATAGAGTTGACCGCCTTTGACATCCCGAATCAAAGATAGCGCCAAATCTAAGCTTTGTTTAGCACTCTCCGATTTATTCATCGCCACCATGACTCGCTTAATCCGTTTGACGTAGATCTCGTCTTTCACCAATAACATGGGACGGGAGGACAATTGGAAGACATATTGGCTGACAGAGTTTTCCAGGATAGATTCCAGCCGTTTGAGTCCTCTGGAACCCATAATGATCAGGTCAGATTGCTCTTCCTGCGCCACTTGTAGCACTACGTCTTTGGGATCTCCCTGTTTGAGCCGGGGCGTGATTTTATTGGGATCGATTTTGAGAGACTTAACCGCGTCTGCCAAAATCTTACCGCCCTCTTCCAGTTTGGCTGACATGGCTTCAGCACTAACTTGGGGTGTGACTACATGGAGAACCGTAACCGATGCTTGTTGCATGATCTGGATTTCGGTCAACATATTAAACATTTCTTCACATAATCCCCGACCGGCAACAGCAAGCAAAATTTTTTCAATCATGGTTTGAATCGTTTTAAGTGGTTAAGATGAGACTTTCGCCATTCCAGGAGAGCCAGAACTATATTAGGGTAAATTCCGCAAGCCCCGGAAGTAGTAGTTGTTTCCCTGACAAGGCATCAGTCCTCAGGGTTATCTGATTTGCTCCTTCTAAAAATAAGGATACTGGGGATCGGGATTTCAAAATTTGACAATTTGTCAACGACTGGAGGGAAACAGGGTTGTAGGGGCGGGTTTTACCAATAACGTTCTGGAGACAACCCTTAACTTATGTAAACCCGCCCTTTCTTAGGCGTGCAGGGGGATTCCAGACGTAGTAGGCTAGGTTTCTACACATTGCTCACATTCGTTAAGGTAGAACAGTCTATAGTATTCATCGAAAAGAAATCTCCATGAACCTTTCAAGACTCTGGCGGGTAATTATTACAGTAGTATTAGTTCTGGGACTCTATATGCCCCCAGTGACGGCGGCTGAAACCCTCTCCACTGGAACTGATACGTTTAATGCTTTGGTACAAAACTGCCTGGAACTCCAAGGTGAGACATCTCTCAATGCTTGTGATCAAGCCATTGAACTGCATCCGGATGACGTGATTCCTTGGTATGGGCGTTCTCGCGTATTATCGACTTTAGGACAACAAGAAGAAGCCAATCAGTCTTATGCCCGGGTGCGGGTGATTCAAGCGTACTATAGTACGATCGCGCAACTGCTTGCCCAACGGGAACAGATTGAGTCGTTGATGCAAAATGAGGAGCAATTCTCTCAACTCGAAGCCGCGATTAACGGTGAGGATGTAGAGCAAGGGCAGTTAGAACAACTGCAACAGCTTAAACAACAGATTCTCACACTCCGGGACAATCCTAGCCTTCTTGATCAAGAAATAGCGGATGCGATGCTTCAGGTACGCGATCGCTTGGCTGATATTATTGAGCAAATTTCTGCGACTGCATCATAACTGGGTGCAAGCTTTGCGGAATTCCTGGGCGCAAGCCTTGCGCCCCTACAGGACTAAATACAAAAACGGACGATAGACAAAATATATGCTTAAAACAAAGTCGCTAGCGTCGTAAGTGTCATGTCTTTGATTGTAGAGTTCGACGACTTGTTGTTTGAACTCGCCAAGATCAACCGGATGATTTATCTTTATATTCAACTTGAGATAGATGAAGTTACTTTCACTTTATAGACAATTAGGAGTTGTATAGAAGTATTAAAGGATAAAGTAGCTAAAATGAAATATCCGAAAAAGACTTGGCAACTCCTAGGATTTACGACAATCTATTCGCTGGCACTGACCATTTTTCCCAAGGTTGCCAGTGCGAATCAACCACCATCTGTACAGCGTTCTGATGACTATCAGGTTGCCCAAATGACTGATTGCCGAGAGGTGGATGTTAATACAAGGCTGAATATACGACGACAGCCGGATGGGCAGGTTATTGGGACTTTGGAAGATGAACAAACCGTTAATATTATCGGTGAACCTGAAAATGGATGGGTGCAGATTGACGCCCCTGAGGATGGTTATATTGCGGCGAGATATTTAACCTATTGTACGGGTGCAGTACCCCCATCCCAACCTGTTACCCAAACAACGCCGACTACCTCAGGAAGTGGGCAGGTTTCCACTGTACCCGGTAGCAACTGCCGTCAGGTGGTTTCGCCAAATCTATCGGTGCGATCAGAACCGAATGGCGAAGTGATTGGTACATTGGATGAAAATCAGACGGTTTATATTGCCAACGAAGGGTACGATGGCTGGGTGCCCATTGAAAGACCCATAGATGGCTATGTGAATTCGGCAAGTCTAGGCTACTGTTATCAGTAACCTTTTAATCTAAGTAGCAGGTTTTGTACTGTGAGTCAACCCTCTCAACAGCGGGACTTTCTCGCCAATACTCAACTCTGGCGAGGTTTGCCGGATGAGCAGTTAGACGCGATCGCGACCATTGCGATCGCTAAATCCTATCATAAAGGAGAGGTTATTTTTGTCGAAGGGGAGGAGGGTAGCGGATTCTTTGTGGTGAAATCCGGTAGAGTGAAAGTATTTAAGCTATCGGCAGAAGGGAAAGAACAGATATTAGAATTTTTTGGGGTGGGAGAACATTTTGCCGAAGTACCCGCCTTTGATGGTGAATGCTTTCCTGCATCGGCTACGGCTTTAGAGAAAACAGAATTATTATTTTTTGAGCGCACCACTTTTTTAGCCTTGCTGGCTCAACAGCCAAAGATAGCGATTAATATGTTAGCCATTTTTGCGCGACATTTGCGACGCTTTGCCCGATTAATTGAAGATTTATCGTTAAAGGAAGTTCCGGGGCGATTGGCGGCTTATTTGCTCTATTTAAGCGAAAGTACTGAGCATTTAGAGCAAGTCGAATTAGATATTACCAAGACTCAACTAGCATCCTTATTAGGCACAATTCCTGAAACCTTATCACGGGTGTTTGCCAAGTTGAGCCAGGAAGAATTAATTTCGATAAATGGGTCTAGGATTCGGTTATTAAATCCAGAAGGGTTAAAGATTTTATCCGAACGATAACGGATCGCGTCTGGATTGGTGAGTGGGGAAGCAGGGGAAGCAGGGGAAGCAGGGGAAGCGGGGGGAGCCATAGTACATTTTCCCTGATAGCGGTGCAAGGGTATAAAAGGGTTTAGTTCCCTCGAAGGTGGTGAAGGGTCAAAACGTCCCCTACTCCCTTTCTACACCGTCGTTTCCTGGGGAACTTCACGGTAATAGCGATGATAATAATCATAAGAACTTGTAGTATAACTCTTCACTCTATTCGCCACCATTCCCAATACTCGGGCATGAGAGGTTCTCAATCCAGATAACACCTGCGTCAGTACTGTCCGATCTGTTCTCCCCAATCCCACCACCAGAACAATTCCATCCGTATGCGCTGCCAATAACCGCGCATCAGCTAAACCTAACATCGGTGGTGTATCAAAAATAACTAAATCAAACATTTCTTGAAACGACTCAACTAAATGCTGCATCTTTTGAGAACAGAGAAGTCGAGTTGGATCAGGTGGAATTTGTCCAGCGGTTAACACAAACAGATTCTCCTCCAACGACGATGGCTGAATCACATCTTTTACATTAATGTCACTGGAAATAACATGACTTAATCCCCACACATTGGGTAAATCCGTCATCACATGCACTTGGGGACGCCGCAAATCCGCATCCACTAATAATACCCGTTTTCCCATCGCAGCGGCGGCTTGTGCCATAAATGTCGCTGTTGTGGATTTGCCATCAGCCGGAACCGCCGAACTAATCACCACCGAACGAATCGGCACATCGGGACTAATAAACTGAAGATTAGCTTGAAGCGAACGAAATGCCTCTAAAAATGGAGAAGCGTGATAACGATAAGCGGATTTATTCAGAGGAGATACCAATGGCGGAGTTCCGGCTTTCTCGGCTGTTTTAGCAAGTTTACTCTGTTTCTTCAGAGGCTTGTGAAAAGGAATCGTTCCCAAAACTGCTAACTTAGTCTCTTCCTTCAACTCCTCAGCAGAGTGAAACACCTTATCTAACTTTTCGGCTAAAAACCCCGCCCCAGCACCTGCCAATAATCCCGCCACTGCCCCTAAGGCTAAACCACGGGGTACATTAGGAGAAATGGGCATTTGGGGTTGTTGGGGTTCGGCAATAAGTTGCCAAGGTAATGTCTTTTGTGCGGCTTCAATTTGTAGCGTCTCCCGCACCGCCAGAAAGCGATTTAAACTCTCGGTGGCGACTTTCAACTCCCGTTGTAAATCCGTGTACTGGCGGGCAATTACCGCCAAATTCTTAAGCTGCTGACTCATCAACTGTTCAGCTGTCGCGATCGCACCAGAGCGCACTTCTAGCATGTTAATTTGGTTCCTCGTCTCTACAAGCTGCTGAGTCAGCGCCAAACGCATAGAACTGGGTGAGGCTAGAGATTCCGGATTTTCGGGTACAGCGGTGGCGTCAGAGCCCAAAACCGTCCTCGCTTCCTGACTCAGCAGGGGAAGTAAATTTTGTTGCTTCTCCCGCAGCGCCTGAATAGTTGGACTCTCTTCAGTAAACCGCGCCGACTCGCTAGCAATTTGACTTTCAATTTCCGTCAACTGATTCAGCAACTGCTGATAACGGGGGGCTTCTGAGAGGGCGGAAGCCGCGATCGCCTGTTCTGGGGATAGTCCTAATTCTCCTAACTGACTTTGAAGTTGCACCGACAGGGTACGGGCTTCATCCAGTTGAGTTTGGGTGTCTTGACGTGCTTGGACAATGGCGCTAACTCGATTGGTCAATACTTGACCCTGACTATCAGGATCAACTAGATTATAATCTTGGCGAAATCTCTGTAGTTTTTGCTGGAGACTATCCACCCGCTCCCGGAGTTTTGGCAGTTGCTCTTCCACAAACTCAATCCCCTGTCGGGTACTCGTCTGCTGTTCAGAGAGCGAGTAGTTCATGTAGCCTTGAGCAACTTGCTCTAGAATAAATTTAATTTTCTCCGGATTAGAATCTTGGTAACGGACTTCTAAAATTTTAGTTTGTTGCAGCCGATAAATCGCCAGTTTGCTGCGAAGCGTATTATAGTCAATCTCTGGATAGCGAGACTGAATTTGCTCGACAATCGGAGTCATCACCTGAGGACTCCACAGCACCTGAATCTGGGTTTCGTAGTCTAAACTGTTGGCTTGACCCCCACCCGATTGATTCAGAGATTCACTAATCTGCTCTAAGTGATCTTCACCGGAAACTGACCCCACTAGTAACTGAAATTTGCCTTCGTAGTTAGGCGTCTGCTGCAAGACTTTGGTGACAATTCCCGATGTCACCGCGATCGCCACGCCAGCGATAACCAAAGCTCGCCGCCGCGCGATCGCGAGAATCTGACGCAAGTCCAGCTTGTCATCCTCTGTCTCAGCAAAGCCATGCATGGGCACAGGAGGCAATTGTGATAGTCGTTGTCCATTACGCTGGGGTAGTAATGACTGATACTCTCCATTTGAATCCATAATTGAGTTAAACATTGGCGTTTATAAGACAGACCAACCTCCCGGAGGATGTTCGGATACACAAACCCAAACTGATCTCTCGATGAATATCATTAACTCGGTGTCGTAGATGCAAAAATTATTAGCCAGAGAAAATTTTAGGTAGCTTCTGTCAAACTTTACTTGCTCTCAAGAGGAAGAGTCTTTTCTCTCCCCTTACCGTTACCCTTGGGGCGTGCTGAATCGTCAGATACTGTAAGATACCTAATACACTAATAGCATAATAGTAAATTGATAAGCCTATTAGCAACAAGCTCGCCAAAAAATCTAAGTGGGCTTGCTCAAGACATCGTTGGAAACCTTATATAATAGGGCTTTGGTTAAAAATAGTACAGATGCTCTACTTTAGCTCACCTAGAGTTTATACTCTAGACAGGGATATTATTTTTAACTCTAGGGGGTAGACTAGTTGGATAGATTATTGAACTATTTAATTCATCTAGAGTTTATACTCTAGACAGGGATATTATTTTTAACTCTGGGGGATAGAGTAGTTTTATAGACCATAAAATCGTTGCAACATAAAGGTATTACCCTAAAACTTGAAATCATCCAGATCATTTTAAGATAGGAAATATGAAGCAATTAGATATTTAGTGAATTGTAAAAACCGAATACCGTTAAAATCCGGATATAAGTCAATGAATGCGTAAACTGTAGCGTATTATAACTCTCAGTTCAAGTTCTCATCAGTAACACAGTAACATGAGCAATAACGAGACTCCCCTATGGCATAGTAAACCCCTGCGGTTATCGATTGTAACTCAGTTTTATCCCCCTGACTACGCCGCAACCGGACAGCTTATCGAAGAACTTGCCGTTGAGTTAGGAAAACAGGGTCTGTTGGTGCGAGTGTTTACTGGACAACCAGGCTATGCATTTCACAGCCAGTCAGCACCAGCGAGGGAGCATTTTCAGCGACT
Source organism: Coleofasciculus sp. (assembly GCF_046565525.1). NCBI lineage: Bacteria > Bacillati > Cyanobacteriota > Cyanophyceae > Coleofasciculales > Coleofasciculaceae > Coleofasciculus > Coleofasciculus sp. The sequence continues at coordinate 77,506 of NZ_JBKHUP010000018.1, forward strand.
TATGGTTCAGCGATCGCGGGCGACTCGGATTTGGTCGAAGCGTATTCGTGGCAAAGCCCTCAATGGGCTGCTCTTTTGTCTGCGGGCTGGACTTCATTTACTCAAAACCAGTAGTCATGGGGACATACTCCTGTTAACCACCGCTCCTCCTTTTTTACCGATTCTCGGATACTTAGCGAACAAGTTATTTGGACTTCCTTATGTTTGTTTAGTCTATGATTTATATCCAGATGTTGCCGTCGAACTCAACGTTGTTCCCCATCGCCACTGGTTAGTTAGACTCTGGAATAAAGTGAACTGTCATATATGGAAACAAGCTCAACAAATTATTGTTTTGAGTCCGTCAATGCAGGATAGAGTCGTTGCTAAATGTCCCCAACTTAAGGATAAAATTACTGTTATTCATAATTGGGCAGATGCCAATTGGATTGTACCGATTGCCAAACAGGATAATTGGTTTTCCCACAGGTTCAATCTAGTTGATCGGTTTACGGTACTCTATTCCGGGAACATGGGTCGCTGTCATGATATGGAAACCATTTTAGAAACTGCTCAACTGTTACAACACGACCCAATTCTATTTGTTTTTATTGGCAATGGCGCTAAACGTGAAACCTTTGAAGCCAAAATTCGTCAGCTTGGCTTAAATAATTGCCGATTTTTACCCTATCAAGATAAACAAAACCTGCCCTATTCTCTCACCTCAGGAGACTTATCCTTAGTCAGCATCAGTCCAGGGATGGAAGGCTTAGTCGCGCCCAGCAAACTTTACGCCGCCTTAGCCGCAGGGCGTCCAGTCGCCGCGATTTGTGAACCGCAGTCTTATTTGCAAGGGATTGTGAGTGAGGCTCAATGTGGTGCAGCGTTCAGTAACGGCGATGCGGCGGGTTTGGCAGAGTTTATTCGCCGCTTGTCCACAGATGAACCCTTAGTCAAGCGTATGGGTGAAGCCGGTCGTCGTTATTTACAATCCAATTTCACCCCTGATCTGATTGCACAAGAATACTCAAAGTTATTGCATCAGTCTGTCTTTAAAGGTTGGGAATCATCAGAAGTATCCCTTCAGTATTCAAGCTTCCGGTGGAAATAAATTGACCTCTTCCGGGTATAGCAACCGCCAAGGATGTTAGGAAATATATGACTCTCCGGAGACGTAAGGCGTGGAACGCAAAGAGAGAGTGTGTTTGTCCTAATCGATGTGTCTACTGCTATATAAACCCAGGATTTAAATTTAAAAGGATACTTTGGGACGGTACTGAAGTACAGTCCCTTCGTTTCTTTTTACTAGAGTTCAGACTAAATCCAAAAACAGGCCACGGCACTCCCCAACTCAATCAAAGATTTTAGTTGGGGAGTGCTATCACTTTTAGGTTCCAGGGTAACGGTAGCAAACCCCACGGCGATCGCTCACGCCATAACCATACCGCCATCGACATTGAACACCTGCCCAGTAATATAAGCGGCGGCTGGATCAGCGGCTAAAAATCTCACCATGCCCGCAATTTCCTCAGGCTTCCCATAGCGACCTAGTGGAATATATTTGATAATATCCTCAGATTTAATGTCTTTGGTCATATCGGTTTCAATAAATCCGGGTGCCACAGCATTCACGGTAATCCCGCGAGGTGCTAATTCCTTCGCCACGGTTTTGGTAAACCCAATGACTCCAGCCTTGGCTGCACTATAATTCGCCTGACCCGGATTGCCCATTTGTCCAGCAACGGAGGCAATATTAATAATCCGACCTGATTTTTGCTTGAGCATGATTTTACTGGCTGCCCGAGTACAGAAAAAGACACCAGTCAGATTCAGGTCAATCACCGCCTGCCAATCGTCGGGTTTCATCCGCATCAAGAGGGTGTCGCGGGTAATGCCAGCATTATTCACCAGTACGTCTAGGCGACCAAATTTGTCTTTCGTTTCCTTGACGAGAGTCTCGACATCTTCCAGTTTCGAGACATCTGCCTGAAGCGCGATCGCATCTCCTCCGGCTTCTGTAATTGCGGCGACAACTTCATTGGCAGCCCCACTGGAACTGGCGTAGTTAACCACTACCTTCGCGCCCTCTGCGGCTAATGCCAATGCCACAGCGCGACCAATTCCCCGCGACGCCCCAGTGACAATCGCCACGCGATCGCTGAGTTGGGCAGATGTCTGTGATGCTTCCATAAAAAATCTCTCTCTCTACTAGCTGAAGTCAGCTTTTAGCATTTTGCACTAGAATCGAGCCAAACAACTAATAACCGTGATGTTTTGTTATGGCAGTAAAAAAACAGTTTGCCAGTTTTCAGGAACTCCTCTCTGGATCTGATGTACCCGTTTTGGTCGATTTTTACGCGACCTGGTGTGGTCCATGTCAGATGATGGCACCGATCCTCGAGCAAATTGGTGTCCAGCTCAAGGGTAAGCTAAAAGTGGTCAAAATTGATACAGACAAATACCCCCAGATTGCCTCTGAGCACCATATTGAAGCCTTACCCACCTTGATACTGTTTAAGGGTACCAAACCCGTAGAACGCATTGAGGGACTAGTCTCCGAAAAGCAGCTTATAGAACGACTACAACCCTTAATCTAAGTGTAGAGACGTTCCGTCGGAACGTCTCTACCAACGCGGAACTTGGTACTAATTTTAAGCTGGATCAAGAACTAGATCCGTCCTCCCCACGCCCTGATCAGCTTCACGATGCTGTCGTGGATTCTGGGGAATCACTGGGCGGAATCGTAGCTTTATTCTTTTCCTGTTCCCGCTGTTCCCGTTTTTTGCGATCAGCTTTGATGGCATCTTCGAGGACAATCTGAGCTTGAGCCATTTTTTCCAGGTTACTGCGATACAACTCCAAGTCTTTTTGTAATTTCTCTTGGGGAAGATGCAAGGTTTGACCGATTTTCTGGAGAGTTTCCGTAGACTGTTTCGCGTCTTTGACTAACTCCGGATCTGCCTGTTCCAGAAGGGTATACAAGCCAATCGCAAACAGGCGAGAGTATTTAAACTTAGGATTATCTGCGATCGCGGCAACCGTGGTATGAATATCCTCAGAACCCTCTAGGGGCGTTGGCGAACTAAACCAGTTAACCAGTTCTTTCCCCGATAAACGCCCTACTGCCGCTTTCAGTTTTTCGGCATCATGCTGATACTGTTGCGGATTGCTGCCCACCGCCTGACACAGCGCGTCAAAAATGGATTCTTTATCCCGTTCCGGTCGATAGCCTTGCATGAAGCGGTTAAAGGAAGCGACTACGCCCAAGGCATAGATTGGATCGTACTTAAAATCCCCATTGACCGCCAGCAAATGCATCTCGACCATCAATTCTTCTACCACCCGTCGGTAAATCGAGTTGATTGGGCGGGTGTGATAGTTATAAAAATCTCGTTTCGTATCCGAGACGGTGCGAACGTTACTCACAGAGCAAAATATAAAGGATATTTTTTACCATTGTCTCGCTTGAGGGACTCAATTCCCTAGAACCAGAAGAGATGACTCTCTCCTTTGCCAAGCTACTACTCCACTCCTTTCGGGCGCATCCACTACGATGAACGCTTGGTTTTCACCCTAGGGGGTAGAGTCCCAACCGAGTCATTCCTTCCATCTTACCAGTTATTCCCGTACTCGCACTTCCTACCGTTCGTCTTCGATACTATTGGGCGAAACTGAAAAATCAGTATAATGTTTTTTGGCTTGACGCTGTTAATGTAAACCCTTGACTTATGACTCTACCGCCAGAACTGATCACCCTGGCAAGCTACATGGCTGGTGAATTTGACAACCAACAACAGGCGTTGGCTGAACCCGTCTGGTATGTTCATTTACATCTCTGGCAACGCCCTATCCCCTTGTTTAGCGAAAACAGCCTCACCCTCTTTGCCGAACAAGCACCGATTACTAACCTCAACCGCCCCTACCGTCAACGGATTTTCCGGCTGTATCAAAGTGACCAACCCTCCACTGGGTTACAGGTACAGTATTATCAGATAAAAGAGCCAGAAACCGTTCGCGGTGCAGGTTGCCATCCCGAATTGTTGCAGCAGCTTACCCCCGAAGATATTACCCTTTTACCCGATTGCCGTCTGAACGTGCAGATGCACCAAATTAGTTTAAATAATTACGAATTTACTACCACTTCAGTCAGTGAGCACCCTTGTTGCTTTAGTTATCAAGGCAATAATTACCAAGTATCCCTAGGCTTTGAAGCAACAGCCGATGAATTTCGTAGCTACGATAAAGGCATCGATCCCAGTACCGGAAAAGCCACCTGGGGAGCCTTGCTTGGTCCATTTCGATTCACAAAACGTCAAGACTTCACGGCTGAACTGCCAATTTAATTAATATGAATCCCTTTCTTCAGGTTGCCATACTCCGGGGTACACCTTCCAAAGCTTCTTGCTCCGTTTCAAAAATTTCAAACACGGAGTCCATCATCGTGACTTCAAACACCAGTTTGGCTTCGGGATGGACATTACAGATGCGAAAGCTACCTTTTACCTTATCGGCATCTCGCATACCAGCGACTAGAGAGGTTAAACCAGAACTGTCAATAAAGTTAACCTGACTGAGATTAACCACCACATGGCGGCTGAGTTTGGAAATACATTCTTGTAATTTCAGGCGAAATTGCCAAGCTGTGGTGATGTCGAGACGTCCAATTGGCGCCAAAACAATAACCGTTGTACCATCTTTGGTTGTGTGTGTTTTTTGATCAATATGAATCATCGTTTACCTCGCGTGAGACTCCGACTTCAGCGAAGTAAGTCGGAGAGTGTCGTTTGTTCGACAATCCCTGACTTCAACAAAGTAAGTCAGGGTTGTTGAAAAGACCTCCTTGAGCAGCAGTAGCTCCCCTTGACATCACAAGAGGAGCCATAAAGGGTTTGGGTATCAATTCCGTTACTTAGGTGTTGGGCGAATTGTTGAAACAACAAGTAACTTAATTTGGCAACCTACGCTACTTATCCCGTAGTTTAACGCAGATGGTTAGATTAGGTCGAAGGAGTCCAGTTTACCCAATCTTGAGGTTTGAGAAAGATTTCATAAAGTTCAGCCTCTGGTGTATTCGGTTCGGGTTGGTAGCCATATTCCCAACGTACCAAGGGAGGGAGAGACATGAGAATCGATTCGGTGCGTCCGTTCGTTTGCAAGCCAAAGATCGTTCCCCGGTCATAAACTAGGTTAAATTCAACATACCGCCCCCGACGATAAAGCTGGAAGTTGCGTTCGCTTTCGCCATAGTCCATACCCCGCCGCCGCTCGACAATGGGCACATAAGCAGGCAAAAACGCATTACCACACTCCTGCACCCAGGCAAACAGTTGTTCCCAGGTTCGGGGTGGTAACGCCCCCAGTTCCTTGCTGTAAATGGCTGCTGATTTTTCTGGGTGGGGACCTTTATACAATTCCCCGCTTCCGTCTTGATAATCAAAAAACAGTCCGCCAACGCCTCGTGTTTCTTGACGGTGTTTGAGATAAAAATATTCATCACACCAGCGCTTGAATACGGGATAGTACTCTGAGTGATGCTGATCACAGGCTGTTTTTAGTGTTTGATGGAAATGAGCCGCATCTTCAGCAAAGGGGTAGTATGGCGTTAAATCTGCCCCTCCACCAAACCACCAAACCGGTCCTGCTTCAAAGTAACGATAATTTAAGTGAACCGTGGGGATATAGGGATTGCGTGGATGCAGCACCATGGATGTACCCGTGGCATAAAATCCATGACCTGCGGCTTCTGGACGTTGGGTTAAAATCGAGGGCGGAAGCTGAGTCCCCCACACTTCAGAAAAATTAACACCCCCCTGTTCAAAGACAGCGCCATCCCGGATGACACGAGAACGACCCCCGCCTCCTTCTTCTCGCTGCCAAGAATCTTCCTGGAACTGACCCGTACCATCAAGTTCTGCCAAGGATTCACAAATAGTGTCTTGAAGCTGCTGCATGAACTGCTTCACTCTATCCCTAGAGTCAGTGGCAGGTAATGAAGGATTCGGATTTGTTGTCGGTGTCTGAGTTGCGGTCATAATTTCAATAGTAGTAATACAGTATTACCCAAACCTGAAGACTATTGTTGGGTATTTTAAGGGTTCCAGCGTTTATTTTACAGGTTTCTGGTGTCAACTATCCAAACTAATTGCTAGACAATAGAGTGGGGGCTTGATTGTGCTGTCTACCGCAACTGTGCTAACCGGGAAAGACGTTATTGGTTTGATAGTCATCAGAACCGTGGCTTGCCGAACTATGATAAACATTGCTGAAGCGTCGCGATAGGAGGCGTGTTGTGATCCTAAATTTTTCTTTTAAGTTAATCGCTGGTCAAGAGGGTCTTTGGTGCAAGTTTTCCCTCTTTCGGACTTATCGCGCCCTCAGTCAGGCTCCAGTGGACGTTCTTTGGCAAAAATTAATCAATTTGGCAGATGTCTCCTGGAATCCTCTGCTATGTAGCACTAATGCGCCCAGAGGATTAATCCCTAAGCCCGGTTTAATTTACCAGGTGGTGACGCGCTTAATTCCCATTCCTGTGCGAGTTTTTGTCGAACGGGTATTGCCCGGTGAATTAATCAGCGTCCGGATGTTAGCCATTCCGGGGGTAGAAAATCGAGTGACTTATCGGGTGGAGTCAGGCTTGTGTGGGACTTACGTATCCTTTTCGGTGACAATGCGGGGATGGCTATCCCCCTTGCTGTGGTGGTTTATTCGCCCCTATGCTGCCCGTGTCGCTGCTGAATTGGCTCAAGCGGCAGAACAGGGAGCGGTTCTTTGATCAAATTTTGAGTTTTGAGTGAGGAAATTCTTTGACAGGTGAGGAATGAGTAATCAGCCGTAACCTATTAAGATATTAAGATTAATGAAGATGTTTGTCCCGGCACATTGTCACCCTAGGAACTTTTCCTGATTATGGTTGATATCCATTCAGTCTTAGACGTACTACGCCCTGTACAAGACCCTGAACTCCAAAAGAGTTTGGTGGAATTGAATATGATCCGCAATGTTAAAATCGACGGCGGGACGGTTAGCTTTACACTCGTGTTAACCACACCCGCCTGTCCATTGCGTGAGTTTATTGTGGAGGATTGCCAAAAGGCGGTGAAGCAGCTTCCGGATGTGGAAGAGGTTGTGGTAGATGTGACAGCCGAGACACCGCAGCAGAAATCTTTACCCGATCGCCAAGGGATTGATGGTGTCAAAAATCTAGTCGCTATTTCCAGTGGTAAGGGCGGTGTAGGCAAAAGTACTGTGGCTGTGAATGTAGCCGTTGCCCTTGCCCAGACAGGAGCCAAGGTGGGTTTGATTGATGCTGATATTTATGGACCCAATACCGCTGCGATGCTAGGATTAGCGGATGCCAAGGTTATGGTGCAACAGGGTCCTCAGGGAGAGGTACTCGAACCCGCCTTTAATCACGGGGTTAAATTGGTATCGATGGCATTTCTGATTGACCCCGATCAGCCAGTAATTTGGCGCGGACCGATGTTAAATGGTATCATTCGCCAGTTTCTGTACCAGGTGAATTGGGGAGAATTAGATTATCTGATTGTGGACATGCCACCGGGAACTGGGGATGCTCAGTTGACCTTAGCCCAAGCGGTACCCATGGCTGGGGCAGTAATTGTGACAACGCCGCAAAATGTTGCCCTCTTGGACTCCCGTCGCGGTTTGAAGATGTTCCAGCAATTGGGCGTTCCGGTATTGGGCATTGTCGAGAACATGAGTTATTTTATTCCACCCGATCTGCCGGATCGCCAATATGATCTGTTTGGGTCAGGTGGCGGCGAAAAAACCTCTCAGGAATTAGGGATACCCTTGCTGGGATGTATTCCCCTAGAAATTAACCTGCGACAAGGCGGCGATCGCGGCTTACCTATTGTCGTGGCTGAACCGGAGTCCCCATCAGCCCAAGCGCTAATCGCGATCGCTAAAAGTATTGCGGCGAAAGTATCTGTTGCTGCCCTTAGCCACCGTTGATAGTTGGTTGAATTCGCAGTAGAAAAAGTAGGAGTACAAGGGAAAGCCTTCTTCCCTATTCAGCAATCTATTCTTCCCTATTTTCAGATAGCCTAGGATTTGATCAGGAATTATCCAAAATCTTTTTGAGAAATTCCTGACCCTTACATCTGAAGAGCGCTAATTGCTCTAAACCTCAATCCCATTCCCCAACGATTATGTTCCAAAAGTCATTGACCCGTACCCAAATGCGCTGGCTTATGTTCCTCAGCCGATGGCAGGAATTAGACTGGCAGCTATTATTTGTCAGCATTGCTCTCACCTTCCTGGGTGGGGTGATGATTCGCAGTGCCGAATTTAATGAAGGGCTAACCGATTGGTGGTGGCACTGGATCATTGGGGGTATTGGCTTAAGTTTATGTCTACTCATCGCGCGATCGCGTTACGAAATCTTACTCCAATGGCATTGGATGGTTTATGCGATGACGAATATCTCGTTGTTTGCGGTGATGATTATGGGGACGACGGCAAATGGCGCACAACGGTGGCTGAATATCCTCGGCTTTCACGTTCAACCGTCGGAATTTGCCAAACTGGGTTTGATTATCACCCTGGCTGCGATTATCCACTGGCAACCGGCTTCAACATTAAATGCGGTCTTTCGAGTCTTAGCCATTGCGGCGGTTCCCTGGCTATTTGTATTTTTAGAGCCAAACTTGGGAACATCATTAGTATTTGGTGCGATTACGATGGGGATGCTCTATTGGGGAAATGCTAATCCGGGATGGCTAATCCTACTCGTGTCTCCCATTGTCTCCGCGATCATGTTTAATGTGTTTTTGCCCGGGTGGTTTGTTTGGGTAGCCGCGATGGCATTGATTGGTTGGCGTACCTTACCGTGGCCCCTATTTGGTGGGATTGGGGCATTGGTTGGCAACACGATTTCGGGGGGATTGGGAAACCTGTTATGGGGATTGCTCCAAGACTATCAAAAAAACCGACTGATTCTTTTTCTAGATCCGGATAAAGATCCCTTAGGTGGAGGATATCACTTGATTCAGTCTCGAATTGCAATTGGCGCAGGTCAACTCACAGGGCGAGGACTGTATCAGGGGACACAAACCCAACTCCAGTTTATTCCTGAACAGCATACGGACTTTATCTTTTCTGCCATTGGTGAAGAACTCGGGTTTATCGGCTGTTTGTGCGTTCTATTTACCTTTTGGCTCTTGTGTTTACGGTTAGTGATTATCGCCCAAAATGCTAAGGATAACTTTGGCTCACTATTGGCGATTGGTGTGCTATCGATGATTGTGTTTCAAACTGTCGTGAACATCGGCATGAATATTGGTTTAGCACCCATTACCGGGATTCCCCTGCCATTGTTAAGTTATGGGCGATCGGCATTACTGGCAAACTTTTTAGGCATTGGATTAGTGGAATCGGTTGCCAATCACCGACACCGATTGAAGTTTTAGCGATTTGTCATTTTCATCAAAATTCCTTCGATGCGGGAAACCCCGTGTCTTTAGACCGGGGAGGAACGCACGCTAGCGGTTTTAACCGCATGTAGTTTTTAACCGTGATGAGGGTCGTTAATGTATCTCTGGATTGTTGCTGCACTGACATTGCCTGCCGTTGAAAAAAAGTAGCTATTTGTCCACAAAGAGGGGAGTTTCTTGAGTTCAGGAAACTCCTTTCTAAGGTAGTTGGCACTCCGTCCTTTGAAGGCTTTTGCTACCTGGTAAATTGCGTCTGTCGGATGAATTTCAACAAACAGGTGAATGTGGTCTGGTGCAACTTCAAGCGCTCTAATGTGCCAACCCTTTTCTGTGGCTAATTCACTGAATATCTCAAATATTCTATCACGAATCTTTCCCACTAGCACTTTTTTGCGACGCTTAGGTATCCAGAGAAGGTGAACGACACACAATCCAATAGCGTGGTTGTAGTGCCTATACTCGTATGAATTTTTTCGCATTTGCGTTTTTCCGGGTTGACTGTTGTTTTAATTGTAGATTACAATCAAATAAACGACAAAACTCACTCGTTAAAGCGATGGCTAAAAGCAAGAAGCCTAGGGGAGTACAACAGATGTTGTTACATCCCGAAAAAGAAACAAAAGCCGTCCTAGAATATCTATGTGAGCAGTCAGGAAAACTCTATAACATGGGCGTGTACTTTGCCCGTCAGACTTTTTTCAAGACAAGCAAACTCTTGACTGGAAAGTTTGACTTGATTTATGAGCAAAGCGTGGGAAAGAGTAAAATCGCTCAGTCCCTACCCTCAACACCAGCACAGCAAACACTATTAAGTGTCGCTGAAGCGTTCAAATCCTACAAAAGGTTGCGTCAAGCTTGGTTCAAAGGGCAATTACCAAATAAGCCTAAGCCACCTAGTTATTTAAAAGGGTCAAGACTGTTCAAGGTAGCTTATCCCAATTCAGGAGGACAGAAGCCTAAGCTAGTTGATGGTCAACTTCAGTTCTCACTGGGTTTAACCGTTAAGCGTTGGTTCGGAATTGATAGCTTCAGGCTACCTGCTCCAAGCAACCTTGATATTGCTAAGGTCAAGGAATGGACTATTTTACCTAAAAATGGTGTTTTTTACCTGGAGGCTTCCTACGAAATTCCCAAACAGGAGACATTCGTAGGGATTGACGACCAAGCATTAGCAATTGATTTAGGTACAGCCGACAATCTAGCTGCTTGTGTTGATACTCTGGGCAACTCTTTTCTAATTGATGCCCGTGCCATGAAAGCATTTAATCAATACTGGAATAAGCAGGTTTCGACCAGGAAAGAAGGAAAACCACA
>NZ_JBKHUP010000019.1:0-85994 GCF_046565525.1 Coleofasciculus sp.
TCAAGTAGTCGAAATTAGAGGTAGGACAGCCGTGGGACACACGGTGGGTAAGCTTTCTGAGGGTAAAGGTTCTGTCCTAGAAGACGTTAAACTCTGCCTCCCTGCGAAGAAAGAATCCCCCGCGTTTTAACCGGGGGAGTGTCAATTAATAGAGAACTAGTACCGAGAGTACCGAGAGCGAGTAAGCCAAGAATAGAGGTTGGTTCGGGGACGGCAATTGGGGTTGCAGAAAAACTAATAGGTAACTCACTATCTTCCGCCCCTAAATTTTCAAACCCTGGTGTGAGTGGTGGTGCCGAAAAAACTTCTAAATAACTTGGTGTAGGTAAAAAACTAGCAAAAAATGGACTAACATAGTTTCCCTCTGATGTAACATACCCAAAACCATCACCTGTTAACTGAGGAGTATTTAAACGAATTAAATTGTCAACGTGGAAGGGTTCGTTTCCTGGTATTGCCGTTCCAGCAGGTTGCAAGCCTGTAATTGTTTCTCCATTTCGCGTACCCGTAATTTCAGAAATCCGGTAAAAACCTAACTCGTCCGGGGTGTTATTCGTGAGGAAAGTTCCGCTTGCTGTTATCCCATTACCCGAATAATTCCAGTTCCAAGTTAAAGCCAAGGCAGATTGCATAGTCCCGATAACTGTGCCAGATGTGGCAGCGAGGATTGTGGTGGCTAGTATAGCTATATTTTTCATGATAGTCTTTAGTGGCATTGTGGATATTATAGTCTGGCATAAGAAACCACACAACTCAAAATCTCCATTCAACTATCAAGAGATAAAGGGAGATTAACAAGCTGACTTGGGATCACAGAGGCTTTCCAGACCCACAAGGGGCGATAAAATGTCTAATGGAGACTAGAAATCTACACCACTCGATTCGTTCTAATACATTCTTGATACCAATCAAAGCTGGCTTTAGGAATCCGGTTCTGAGTGGGATAATCGATATAAATCAATCCAAATCGACGATCATAGCCATAAGACCATTCAAAGTTATCCATCAAACTCCAGAGAAAATATCCGTTTAGGGGATACCCTTCAGCAATAGCGCGATGAGCCGATCGCAGATGTTGGCGCAGGTAAAGAATGCGATCAATATCGATAACTTCCCCCTGGCTATTTAAATCATCCGCAACAGCACAACCGTTTTCGGTAATTACAATGGGTAAATCTGGACGCCCCACAGTTTCACTAATATGGCGAATGCCCCAATAAATACAATCCGGTGAAATATTGAGCCAGGGCATATTCAGTTTCGGATAACGTTCGGGAAAATCGATGACTTCGTATCCTAACGTATTATCAACAGCGCGAACATAATCACCGGAGTAGATGTTAAATCCCAGAAAATCTAAGGGTTGATGAATAGTTTCTAAGTCTCCATTCTGAATATCGGGTGCATTCTCTCCTAACTTTTCCAACAACGCCGGACTATACTGTCCCGTCAACGCAGGAAAAATAATCCCGCCATTTTTTCCAACAGTATGAAATGCCTTTTTTGTCGCCTCTATATGATCAGGAGATTCGTTAATTGGTACTGTTACCGCAAAATTATCCACTAAACTAACCGAACAGGGAACAGGTGATGCGGCGCGAATGGCTTGACATCCTAAACCATGGGCTAAAAGGGCATGATGCGAGGTTTGCCACACTTGTTTGAGAGAACTCACCCGAGTGCCCGGTGCATTAGGCGGATCAGAATCAACGCCATAACTTGAGTGAGTAAAGCAGGGTATTTCATTCAGCGTCATCCAATGAGTAATGCGATCGCCTAATCGACTGACAACGGCGGTAACATAGTCAGCATAATCGATTGCCATTTGCCGACTTTGCCAGGAACCATAGGCATCTTCTAACGCCTGGGGGGAGTCCCAGTGAAACAAGGTAGCGTGGGGAGTAATCCCCTTATCCCGCAAGCAATCCACCAAACGCTTATAAAAATCAATCCCTTGTTCATTAACCGTACCACGACCATCGGGAATAATTCGTGACCAGGCGATACTAAACCGATAGTGCTTAATACCCAGTTGTGCCATTAAGTCTATATCGTGTTCATATCGATGATAATGGTCACAAGCAATAGCACCCGTATCACCATTAAAGGTACGTCCGGGGGTAGCGCTAAACGTATCCCAGACACTCGGTTTACGCCCACCTTCGTTTACTGCACCTTCGATTTGATAGGAAGCCGTGGCGCTTCCCCACCAGAACGCCTCTGGAAATTGGTAACTGGTCATGTTGACACTCCCCGGTCTCGCATACACGGGGATTCTGCTGACAGAGTAGGCTGCGGCAATGTCCACAATCTGACTCTCGCTACGGTCGTCAAACACCGTCTACCCAGTCGGTTTAGGTCAATGCCTAACTTTCTGGCTACTTTTCTCAAGATATTGGCACTGCCGTTTAAATCGGCATTTACAATCGAACCATCGCTACTACGATACAAGCCACGCTTTATCCGTCTTCCTGATGCTTTCCAGCCGTCTGGCTTTTCACCAAATTTAGGCAGGGAGTCTCCATCTAGGTAGCTGGATCTACTTGTGTAGGCTTCTTCTGTGATTTCTAAGTGGATACCGTAAATTTCACACAATTGCTGCAATCGGTCTTTAAACTTACCCAAGGGTATTTGAACGAATTTCTGATTGTTCAACCTACCCATATTGGCGTTGTCCTTAAACCCTTCGTTCCACCCCAGAACAATCGTGCTTATGCCGTATTTGAGACAATGGTTGATAATTAGCCTTGCGGCTTTGTTAATACCATCTCTCATGCGGTGATTGCGCTTGCGGGTTACTCGGTCAAGAAAGGCATCCCAGTATCCTTGCGGCTTTCCTTCCTTTCTGGTTGATACCTGCTTATTCCAATACTGATTAAAGGCTTTCATGGTACGGGCATCAATCAGGAAGGAGTTGCCCAAGGTGTCAACACAAGCTGCTAGATTGTCTGCTGTGCCTAGATCAATAGCTAACGCCTGGTCGTCAATCCCTACGAATGTTTCCTGCTTAGGTACTTCGTAAGAAGCCTCTAAATAGAATACGCCGTTTTTGGGTAGAATAGTCCATTCTTTGACTTTAGTAATATTAAGATTGCTTGGGGCGGGTAGCCTGAAGCTATCAATTCCAAACCAACGTCTAACCGCTAATCCTAATGAGAATTGAAGTTGACCATTAACTAGCTTAGGTTTTTGCCCTCCTGAGTTGGGATAAGCGACTTTGAACAGCTTTGAGCCTTTTAAATAACCAGGTGGTTTGGGCTTATTTGGCAATTGTCCTTTGAACCAAGCCTGACGCAACCCTTTATAGGATTTAAACACCTCAGTAACACTCAATAATGTTTGCTGTGCTGGTGTTGAAGGCAAGGATTGAGCAATTTGACTCTTTCCTATACTTTGCTCGTAAATCAAGTCAAATTTTCCGGTCAGGAGTTTATCAGTCTTAAAGAATATTTGACGAGCAAAGTACACACCCATGTTGTAGAGTTTTCCTGACTGTTCGCACAGGTACTCTAGAATTGCTTCCGTTTCTTTGTCGGGATGTAGTAGCATTTGCTGTACTCCCCTAGGCTTTTTGCTTTTAGCCATTACCTTGACGAGTGATTCGTGTTGTTTGCTATATTTTAATCTACAGTCGGATCAACTGTCAATCCGGAGACACACAAATGAGAAAAAAATCATACGAGTACAGACATTACAATCATGCTATCGGCTTGTGTGTAGTCCACTTAGTCTGGCTGCCCAAACGACGCAAAAAAGTGCTGATAGGCAGGATTCGTGATAGGATTTTTGAGATATTCAGCGAGTTGGCTACAGAAAAAGGTTGGCACATCAGAGCGCTCGAAGTTGCGCCAGACCATATTCATCTGTTTGTTGAGATCCATCCGACAGATGCAATATATCAGGTAGCGAGAGCTTTTAAAGGACGGAGTGCCAACTATCTTAGAAAGGAGTTTCCCGAACTCAAGAAACTCCCTTCTTTGTGGACAAACAGCTACTTTTTCTCAACCGCAGGTAACGTTAGTGCAGCAACCATTCAAAGATACATCAACGACCCACACCATACCTAAGGACAATAGGCGGCTAAAGCCACTACCGTGCGTTCCTCCCCGGTCTCGCATACACGGGGTTTCCCGCAACGGAGGAATTTTTATGAATTTAAATGTTGACCCCATGCCTATGATTGCAGATAAACTAGCATCAAATGACGAGTAGGGGTTTGGAAACCAAAACCCTACGACCAAACGGTTATAATTTGAGATATTTCCCAGGGAAAATTGACGCGATAATTGGCAATGGTATTAGGAGAGGAATAAAGGACCCATGGCATGGACGCCGGGACACCAATTGAAAAGTCGCCCCTTTGTGGTGGATGATGTCCTGGGAGAGGGCGGATTCGGAATCACCTACAAAGTCCATCATCAGTGCATTTGCTCCCTATGAACAGATGGTGCGGGGAAGTCGTAAGATTACGGTTGATGTGTATACCTTAGCGGCGTCCTTATATTATGTGGTGACAGGTCAACGTCCGATGGATTCCTTTACTCGGAAATTAGATGATGCCGAATTAATACCTCCGCAACAGCTTATTTCTGGTTTAAGTGATGCCACGAACCAGGCTATTTTATCGGGAATGGCATTAGAAGCGAAAGATCGCCCTCAATCCATGGAGGCGTGGTTGGAGTTGCTACCACTTCCATCTGCACCTAAGCCATCCAGAACTGTTCCAAGAAGGACTCCTCGACCAACACCGCAGATGCTTGCTTCTACAGTTCCAGAGACTCCGCTTCCGCCTCAATCCCCTATCTCTGTTCCCAATCAGCCTAATCCAACCAATCCTCGGAAACAACCCTTGATTTTTACCCAATATCAATAAGAGTCTGTCAGAATACCTTTTTGGTCGGGATCTGGAAAACCTCTCTCCAAACCTCTCTCCTGCTCTTGAGAAGGCTTTGAATTCTCTCCCTTCCCACCCCTTCGGGGAAGTAAGCTACGCAGGTAATCCTTCGGATCAGGTCAAAAATAAAAAATCAGGTAGATGCATCGCAATCAGGTAAAATATCCTCTACATGCCGTAATCGGCGAAAAGCATAGCCACTCAGACCAATCAGCATCATACACAGCGCACAAGTGACGTAAAGTAGGGCTATTCCTGCACCAGATTCAGTTCCAAATATTCTACCCAACAGAGGGGCAAGTATTCCCCCGGGTTTCATCGCAGGTTCCAGCACGCGATCGGCAAGGGGTCCGGCAAACAAGGCTCCAGTGGCTGAAACAATCTGCCGCAGGAAAAAACTAACGGCAAAAACACGACCCTGCACTTCAGGCTCAACCTTGGCAAACCAGATCGCTTGATTAGAACTCCCTAATAAGGGAAAATTTAAGGATGAACAAAATTGTGCCGGAATCCAAATTGACGGCATCTGACCCAAACCAAATAGTATTTTGCTCGCTCCAGCACCGACCATTCCCAGTAAGATACCGTGAATCCGGCGGCGCAGTCCTCCCCAAACGCTCACGAGGACAGCTCCCGTTACGCCGCCAATGCCACCGGCTGAGGCAACCTGACCTAAAATGACAGCATTGCCATCGGTGCGTGCCAAAATCATCGGATTGTACACCGCATTTCCCACGTCATGGAACAGCCAAAACAAAGAAGTTACGGCTAACAGAGCAAGTAAGCTTTGGCGAGTTCCGATGTAGTGGAAGCCAAAGGCAAGTTTTTGTCGCCATGACTCAGAATTAGGACTGACCCTTGGTGTTTTGGGTTGGGGAATGGGGACAACGGCTAGGGTAGCGATCGCGATCGCAAAGGTCACTAGGTCGATGAGTACAATACCCACTAAACCAATCATCGGATACAGACTTCCTGCCAACGCTGGGGCGATAATGCTGGAACCATAACTGAGAATAGAACCCATGCTGCTGGCACGAGTGTAGTGGTGCTTGGGGACAAGGGTTGTGATTGAGACTTGATAGGATAGCTGCTGAATTTGATTAAACGGACTAATAACGGCGGCTATTATATAGAGATGCCAGATTTGGAGAGTGTTGCTCAGGTAAATCAGTAGAATTGCCAACGTAGCCAAAGCGGTAACCGTATCGCTCAATATCATTAAGACTTTACGGTTAACCCGATCAACGATTGTGCCAGCTAAGAGGCTGGTTAAAATACTGGGTGCGAAGAAAAAGAAACTCACCAACGCTAAGGCTGTCGCTGAGCCAGTTTTTTCCCAAGCCCAGATCGTAATTGCAAAGAAGGTCATCTGGCTGCCGATAGTTGAGACAAATTGACCCAGCCAAATGATAATAAACGTATGCATTTTCGAGATTGGTGATTAGTGTAGAGACGCTTCAAAAGCACGTATGCGAGATTTCTCCAGTAGGGTTTGCTGCACAGTCCAAAACTCTTATATAGCAAGGCTTTTAGCTGTATTAACAGTAACTTATCTTCTACCCCAGCTCCCCCAGCTCCCAGACGTTGCATGCAACGTCTCTACCCCAGCACCTAGCCTGGAGAAAGTAGTAGCTGACGCAGTTCATCCAGGATAAGTTGTGCGCCAATTGATCCGTTTAATCCATTCCAGAGATAGTAGGTAACAAAGAACACGCGATCTTCCTGACTAGCTTTTAGAGATTGGGCGATCGCATTGTTTTGCCATTCCGGTTGAATTGTTGCTGTTTGCTGGTCAATTACGCGATTCAGAACAGTATTGGTCGCCTTTTGCTGTTGCTTACGCACACTCATGTCATACCCTAAGATGAAAATTAGGTCGGCATCGTCAAGTTGGGGTAATGTTTCCAGAGAAATGGAGGTGGTTAGCTCAGGCTTATTTTGAGCAGGGGGAGATACCAATTCAAACCCCACCCCTTCTAGTACCTCGCCTAGATAACTGCTATCATTCACCACCATGATATCGACGAGTTGATTCGCTCCCAACACCAAGACTTGGGGATATTTAGCCACTACAGGGGCAAACTCAGCACGAGCCGCCGCAATCTGCTGATTATACGCCGCGATCGCGGCTTCTGCTCGTTCTTCGAGTCCCAGCGCTTGTGCAAGTTGTCGAAGATTTTCCTGCCACTTTCCTTTAGCAGTTCGTTGTTCCCATAGTAACGTGGGCGCAATTTTTGAGAACAGGTCATAGTTCTGTCGTAGTCCACCCGCTTCACCCAGAATCAGATCAGGTTGCAGCCGAGTTAGGGTTTCTATCGAGGGATTGCTCCTGTCCCCCAAATTCAGGGGTTGGGTGGTGACTCGGTTTCCCAAGTAGGGAATTTGTTCACTGGGATTATTGAAAGAGTCGCCTCCATGGAAGGGAAAAACTTCCGCATATCCGGCTGGCTGCATATCTAATGAGAGGAGTAAGTCCAAGATATGGGGACCTAACGCCACTATTTGTTTCGGTTGACCGCAAACCTGAGTTTCACCCAGATCATGCTCAACCATGCGGCAATTTGTACCATTGAGGTTAGCCGTAGCGCGATCGCTGATTTGGCTGTTGGGTGTACTACAAGCAACCACCAGCAAAGCCGCACCAAGTCCGAGACTAAAGAGTTTCAGGATACGACTCAAACACCAAGCGTCGGGGATGGAAAATATAGGTCGGAGCAAGACCCAAAACCGATTCATCATCGCTTTACCTCGTGAGACCCCAACCTCAGCGAAGCAGGTTGGGGAGGGATAGAGGTCAAACCGAACCGTTCACTTCGACTTCGCTGAGTGCGGTGAGGTTTGACAATCCAACTGTTGAGACCAGTCCGGTATTTCGCTGCAACAATTGGACTTTTTTGGCGGTGAACTGTCCCAGCCGTTTCCAGTTAGCATCACTAACCGAAACCTGTGTCTTGGTATCACCGGAAACATAACCGTGGTAGGTGATACCTGCCTTTTCAGCCTTGACATAATCACCCTTCCTAAACCCGTGGCGGGTAACTGTCCCACCATAGCCGCGCCGCTTCCCTCCCTTGCTCTTAATCATTAGGTGTAGCTGACGACGGCAAATTGGGGGGCGGCTGATTACCGCAAATTGGCAGGGTGTTACCGCTATTCCACCTAACCATGTACCACTTCTCCCTTTGATTTGGCGATAGCGCATAAACCGGGAGGCGACGAGGCAGATACCGTCAACGGCATGGGCGGCGGGTGAGGACTCTGCCTTGTTTTTGGCTTTGGGTAGACCCAGGTATTGTCTTAGGTTTAGCGCCCAAACAAGTAGGCTTACAGTGAATCCGGGCTGGGGAAGCACACCGGAAGTGTTTATCAGTTGGTGGCTCAATGGTCTATTCAACGCTTACGTTGCCAGTCCTGTCCCTGGCAATCCCTAACAGAGCAGCGATAGCTAGGTTAGGGTTGTTGAAACTCTGTGTTGCCTAAAACTGCACGGACACTGAAGCAATGATAGTAAACGGTTCACCCGGTTTAATCTGAGATCTGCCGATACCCGATTCGATATAGTCTATGTCGAAAAGGTTTTTGAAGTTAACAGAAGCACTCCAATTGTCGCGTCGATAAAAAATCGCTGCATCTGTGCGAAGATAATCGTTAAATTTAAAGGTGTTCTGGAAGTCGCCAAATCGCTCTCCCACGAAAAACAAGCCAAATCCGAATCCGAGTCCCTGCAAGTTACCCTGTTGGATTTGATATGTTGTCCACAAACTCGCGGTATTTTCGGCAACGTTCGGTGGTTTGCCCCCTTCGGGAATACCAAAAAATCCTTCAGTTACTTCCGCATCAATGTGGGAATAGGAGGCGATAATATTCCATCCCGGCAGAATTTTACCGACGATATCCAGTTCAATTCCCTGATTTTGCTGTTCGCCGAGGGCGATAGAGAAGCCAGGATTATCCGGATCAGACACCGAAACATTCGTCTTGGTTAAATCATACAGCGCTAAGGTGGCTGAGAGTCTACCATCTAGGAATTCTGCTTTAGCCCCGATTTCGTATTGAGTCCCCCGTTCGGGTTCGGGAAGATCACCCCCGAATGTAATATCGTTGGGTTGGAATGAGCGACTGAAGTTGGCGTAGAGAGAAAGCTGTTCTATGGGTTGATATACAATGCCCACACGGGGACTGAAGGCATCATCACTTTGAGTGGGGGATGAACCATCGAAAAAATCAGTCTGTCGGATCGTTGCTTTTTGGTCAGCGATGTCATAGCGTCCACTCAGTAGGACTTTGAAATTGTCTGTCAGGGAAATCAGATCTTGTAGGTAAAAACCCCACTGTTGTAGCTGACTTCGACCATCGAACAGTTGGGGGATATCTTCGCTATCCGGTAAAGAAAATCCGTAAACTGGGTCGAAAATACGAATGGGGGGTGGGGCTAGGGGAGGAGCAAATGCTTGTTGGAGATCGAGATCCTGAAAGCTACGGCGGAAATCAAACCCAACCAAGAGTTCATGTTCAACTGATCCGGTGGCAAATTCACCCACTAAGTTGGTTTGGATATCGTAGGCTTCTTCATAGATATCAAACTCGCGTGTGCTGCGGGATACCACACCCCGTGCTTCATTCACACTGCCCAGTTCAGCGGTTCGGAGAAACAGATCGGTATTGGAATACCACAAGATGTTCCGCAGCGTCCAGTTATTATTTAAACCATGTTCTAACCGATATCCTGTCTTAAACTCTTCAGTTTCAACAAAATCATCGGGTTCATGGAAAATGCGGTCGAAGGGAATATCAGCTACTTCGTCACCAATGGCAACTAAGCCTCGGTCGTAGGGTTGTATATTATCTAAGTATTCCAATTCAACCGTGAGTTCCGTGCGATCGCTAATCAACCAGGTCACGACGGGAGCAATGAAGAATCGTTCAAACTCTTGGTCAAAGTCTCGAAAGCCATCCGACCGACGGTAGAGGGTATTGAGTCGGTAAAGTAGGCTTCTATCTGAGGTTAACGGACCGGATATGTCAATGCTGGGTTCGATGAAACCATAGCTGCCGACCGATGCTTCAATCTCGTAGAAAGGTTGGGGTAAGGGTTTTTTTGTGACTACATTAATCAGTCCTCCTGGTTCTGCTGACCCATAGACAATGGAAGCAGGTCCCTTGAGAACCTCGACTCGTTCCAGGTTAGCTGTTTCTTGAGTACCACCAAAGCTAAACTGGCGAATGCCATCTCGCAGGATAGTAGCATCCTCAAATCCTCGAACGGTAAATGTCTCGGTGTCGTTGGCACGAGTATTGCCCAGGGTGACACCACTGACGTTGCGTAATGCTTCATTCAGACGAATGACTTGTTGATCTTCAATCACCTCTTCAGGAACCACCTGAATTGACTGGGGAATATCACGCAGGGGAGTGTCAGTTCTAGTGGCGGTGGTGGCGTCGGGGACTCGATACCCTGTGTCCGGTTCAGCCGTGACAACCAATTCAATCTCATCGGTCGGTTCCGGCATTTGAGGGGGGGTATCGGGTTCCTCCTCTGGTTCCATTTCCATGTCTGGCGGCACGTCTGGTGTTTCAGGTGGCGTTTGAGCGGTGGGGGTTTCTGCCGTCAGACTAAATAATAGTCCGGTTGCACTCGGCATTACCTCGACCCTTGGTAACCCTGTTGTACCGGTTACCGTTACCCGAATACTGTTAGGATTACGCTGCGTCACCGTAACTGAGGCAATGCCCTCAGCCGGATTCTCTTGGCGAAAGGGTTGATCATCCGGTAAACGCAGTTGGGTGTTGATTAAATCTGCAATAAATGTTTCACCGTAGCTAGTGGTAAAGACTTGGGGAGCTGTACCCTCAGCCGTCTCTACGATGACTTCGAGTCCCTGAGGTGTTTCTTCGAGACGCACACCTGTAACTTGTACAACATCAGCAATGGCTGGAGTCGCCATCAACACAGGTACTGAGCCTGTGAGTAGTACGCTAGAAAGTAATTGTTGTAATTTCAATCTGGTTTCCTCTTAACCCACGTTGAACTGCTCGAATCGCTGAGCTGCAATTCGAGTGATGACTATTGCGAATAATTTTTATAAGCTTAGAGAGGATAAACCGATTTATTTGTGCCTGTCAAGGGGCATTCTCTAAATTTTATTGATAATCTATTTCAACTGATAGAGCGCGTGAGTCTCTGGAGATTTTGGCAATAGCGACCACTTGCCTAACTGGTGTGTCCAGAATTATTAAATATATAACGCTTGAAAAGCTTGTATAGAGGCTATTTCGGCTTATCGCTTTCTGTCGCTGCTTGCTGAGTGTCACCTTTGCTCGGTCTAGATGAATCTCAATAACTTAAAAAAAATTTCAATAACAGGGCTTGCCAAGAGCAAAAACCTATACTAGAGTTATCAATGGTTATTGAAAAGTAGTTGCAACTAATTGCGTTGGGTCAAGATCGGTATGACCTGACCTTCCTTCCCCCTACCAGGGGGAATGACAGAGGATAATGCCTTTTTTTAGGGAAAGGGAAATGGAAAAGTTGTGATGTTTTTGTGGCGTGGCTCAATTCAAACCAGCCGTACTTTCTCAAACGTGGTGCATTGATACTTAATCTCATGGATACTCGAAATGTAATGGATACTCTCCAAGGAATACTGACCGAGTTGGGTATTCCGAAAGAATCACTGAATCAAAATACATTACTGCGTCAAGACTTACAGCTTGACTCGACGGAAACCGTTGAAATTGCCCTCGGATTAAAACGGCAGTTGGGAGTTAGTGTCAAGCTGGGAGGACGGCAAGATTTAACCCTAGCTCAACTTTGCAATCTGGTTGAGGCGGCGAGACTGACGAGTTCTCAAAATGCCTCCTGAATCGACAGGAGTTAAAGGAATTGGGATTGATATCACGCCTATCGATAGGATTAGCCGATTGATTGAGCGATATGACAATCAAACCTTAGCTTTACTGTTTACCGCCAACGAGATTGACAGTTGTCAATTCACCAGTAATCCTCACCAAGCTTATGCTGTGTGCTTTGCCACAAAAGAAGCGGTGGCAAAAGCGTTAGGAACTGGGATATCTGACATTGAATGGACAGAGATTGAAGCGAATATTAATAATCACAACAAGTTAAGGATTCAGCTCAATGGACAAGCAATGATTCTGGCAAAACAACAGGGAGTAACAAACTGGCTAGGGACTTGGTTTTCCTGGGATAATCACGTACTGGTGCATGTCCTAGCTCTGTAACTCAAGACTCAAATAAACTATCTCCAACCTCAACTCTAAACATGGATAGTATTACTGAAAAATTACCCGATAATTTGAATGTTGCGGCTTACTTCTTAGACAGTCATTTTCTCCCAGAACGGAGTGATAGAGCGGTATTTTACTATCAGGATCAAACCTACACCTACTCTCAGTTAAGCCGTTTCGTTCGACGCACCGCTCGATTACTCTCTGAGTTAGGGTTAGAACGAGAAAACCGGATAGCTATTCTCCTACCCGATACTCCAGAGTTTGTCTTTGCCTTTTGGGGAGCAATTTGGCTGGGTGCTGTACCAGTTCCCATTAACACAGCTTGTACTCTTGATGATATTCAATATATTCTGCATGATTCTCGCGCCAAGATTTTATTAACCACTCAAGCATGGCAAGAAAAACTGACTCCAATTCAGTCTCAGTTTTTGCGCCATAGTCTACTAACGGATGGAGAAAACCCTTTTTTATCCTTGCTTTCTCAACAAGACGACCAACTATCTTGTGCCGAAACCTGTCGCGATGAACCCGCCTTTTGGCTTTATACTTCTGGTAGTACAGGACGACCGAAAGGAGCCATTCATCTCCATCAAAATATGGTCGTTTGTGCAGAAAATTATGGTAAAGCTACCCTGGGTTTACAGCGCGATGATATTACCTATTCAGTTGCTAAAATGCCCTTTGCCTACGGCTTAGGGAATACCCTATATATGCCAATGGCAGTTGGTGCAGCTAGTGTCTTATCGGATGCCAATAATATTTTTGATATTATTGCCGATATTCAGCGCTATAAACCGACCGTTTTGTTTGGCATTCCTAGCGTTTATGCAAATATTCTTGCTGTACATGATATTGCTCCCCTAGATGCCACTTGCTTACGCTTATGTGTATCAGCTGCCGAACAGTTGCCCAAAAGTATTTGGCATCAGTGGCTGAAAACCTATAACCAGGAAATTTGCGAAGGCATTGGTACAACTGAATTTTTGCATATTTTTCTCTCGAATCGAGTTGGACAGTGTAAACCTGGGAGTTCTGGATATCCTGTTCCTGGCTACAGTGTCCAAGTGGTTAATGAGCAGGGTTTTTCCTGTTCTCCTGATGAAATTGGCAATCTTCAGGTCAGTGGTGAAAGCTTGATGTTGGGGTACTGGAATCGACTGAAACAGACGCGAAATGTTATTTGTGGCAATATGATGCGAACTGGGGATAAGTACCGATGTGATTCTGATGGTTATTTCTGGTTTATGGGACGAAATGATGACCTGTTTAAGGTGAATGGTCAGTGGATATCACCGTTGGAAATTGAAGATATATTACATCAACATCCCCAAGTTCTGGAAGTGGCAGTCGTACCAGAATCGGGTCAGGGTGAACAGTTAAATCAGATTGTCGCCTATGTCGGTCTCAAGCCAGAACAGGAACCCTCGCTGGAGTTAGAGGATAGTATTCGTAGATTTGCTAAACAGCACTTGCCTCATTTTAAAGCCCCGAAAATTATTCAATTTGTTAAAAATTTACCGCGTACTTCTACAGGTAAAATTCATCGAAAAAAACTATTGGATAAGGCGATGATTGGATGAAATAATTCACAAATTGACAATGTATAAGGAACAATGAATAATGACTTCTCCTTAAAAGAAGAGGATTGAAATTAAATTTTTTTTTAATTTCTTCGTAAACGAAGAGGTCTTAGACCCAATTAATCAATTATCAATTATCAATTATTAATTATCCATTGATAAGTGAGTATTTTTCCAATGACCAATGACCCAAAATTAAGGAGCTGATAGATGCTAACCGAGTTAAGACCAGCCATCACTTATTATGAAACTTTTATACCGGGTAAGAAAGATGCTGTTGTTGTCTTACAGAATCTCTTACAAGCTGGTATTTTTGAGACTTATGTAATGTACGAAGGTAAAAATGAAGTTCGTATTGCAGGCAATGAGTTAGTTAAGGTGTCAGTCAGCCAGGATGCTGTCTCATTAAAAGGGATGGGAATGTCTTCCTCAGTACCCGTTACTGATCCTTTTCAACAAGTGGCAGAATTACTCAACGCTTTGCCGATTGAAGGGTGGACAGCTTACGGGTATGTGGCATTTGATATCGCTGGTTTTTATTACTCATATTCTAAAGCAATCCAGCAAGACCTTTTATGCTTTTTCATTCCAGAGATTGAACTGCGTTTTACTGACAAGGGAGTTTATGTTAAAACTAATCGGTCAGTGGAGCAAGTTTGTAGTTTATTATGTATAGAGAGTGAAATTGCCAATTATGTGCCAAAATCCCTAGTTGTTGATTTTGGCGATCGCGAACGCTACCAAAACCAGATTACTACTCTAATTGGGGCAATCCAAAACTCAGAGCTACATAAAGCTATTCTGGCTCGCTCCCTGAAAATTACTGGCGAGTTAGATGTACTAGGAACTTATGTCGTTGGGGCTAAAGCCAATAATTCAGCCCGTTCTTATTGCTTAAATATCGGTGATGTTCAGGCGGTGGGGTTTAGTCCAGAAATTTTAATGGAGGTGAGTAAAGATGGCTTTGTCACCACAAATCCATTGGCAGGAACTCGACCTCGTGGTGAAAGCTTGGCAGAGGATACTCGATTCAATGGTGAGCTTTTCACAGATGCCAAAGAAGTAAAAGAGCACGCGCTTTCGATTTGGTTAGCGCAAACTGAAATATCCTCACTTTGTTTACCAGAAACGGTTCAGGTTTTTAAGTTTATGGAAGTCAAAAAATATCGCTGTGTGCAACATCTATCATCACGGGTGGGTGGTCAACTCAAACCGGAAAATACGCTGTGGGATGCGTTGAAGATTTTATTTCCCGGAATTACCGTGTCTGGAATTGATAAAGCCAAAGCTTTAGAATGGATTGACCGCCTAGAAGATGAACCTAGGGGAATTTATGCCGGGGGTATCGGCTGGGTTAATAGTGAGGGAATGGCAGATTTAGCGATTGCGATTCGTTCGGTTTATCAATATGGCAATTGTATTTCTCTAAATGCTGGAGCGGGTATCATTGCTGAATCGATTCCGGAAAACGAATACATGGAGTCGGTTAACAAAATGAACACCATGTTGACGAATTTGGTTTTGAAGTCTAGCACTTAAGCCATGAGCCAAATAATTATCGGTCATGGACTGGAAATTCTGGAAACAAATCATATCAAAGAATACATTGAGCGCTCCGGGGAAGATTGGGAAATGGAACATTTTACAGCAACAGAACGTAGGACTCCTGAGTTGGGTTCTAGCCGTATCCAATACCTTGCCGGTCGTTTTGCTGTCAAGCAAGCTG
Organism: Coleofasciculus sp.; assembly: GCF_046565525.1. Taxonomy (NCBI): domain Bacteria; kingdom Bacillati; phylum Cyanobacteriota; class Cyanophyceae; order Coleofasciculales; family Coleofasciculaceae; genus Coleofasciculus; species Coleofasciculus sp. Next base: position 15,452 of record NZ_JBKHUP010000019.1, read on the forward strand.
TGTTAAAAATTCTGGGTATATCTGTACGTCCAGATATTTCCTGGCTGGATATGGAAGTGCAACGGTTGCCAACGGGTCAACCTGCCCTTGTTTTATATGGTAAATGTCAAAAAATAGCAGCGGAATTCGGTATTAATAAATGGCTACTGAGTATCAGTCATACCTCATCTTATGTTGCTGCCAGTGTACTTGCTCTTAGGGGTAATGTCACGCTCCTCGTATTCTGGTGGGCAATGCCCACCCTACGGTATATCAAGGATTTCGGTGTCCTAAAAGGCTTATTTCAGTGCTATTGCTCTTAGGGACAATGGTATGACTAGGTAATCGATAACCATGACTAATAATGAATAACGAATGAAATGACCTATGATTAAAAGCCCCGTTGGTATTCGCTCACTAGCAATTCGCTTTCCCCGCCTAATTCGTACTAATGATTATTGGCAAACAACATATCAGAATCAGGGTAAACTCAAACGAAATAGGAACTCTAGATCGACACATGACTATACAAACGATAACTCTGGACTAACGATTTGGTCACAAGCGGTAACCCCCTATTTACCTGATCCCTTCCGAGGTTCTGTTGAACGGCGGGTACTTAGTGCGGATGAGTCTTCACTGATGCTGGAATGTCAAGCGGCGCAAGATGTACTCAGTGCAGCCAATTTGAAGGCAGAAGACATTGAACTGGTAATCGTCGCCTCCATTTTCCCTGAGGGGATCGGATTCGGCAATGCTGCCTACATTGCCCGTAAACTGAACTTGCACTGTCCGGCTTGGAATCTGGAATCGACTTGTTCAAGTGCCTTAATCGCCCTGCAAAATGCCTCTGCATTGGTGCAAACTGGAGAATACCAGAATGTATTGGTTGTGGTGTCTCATCTGGGTTCTAATGCTGTAGACAAGGAAGATTCTCTATCCTGGTCTATGGGTGATGCAGCGGGAGCATTTCTCGTCGATTCCCTCCACCCTAATCAAGGCATCCTCGGTAGTAAGATCGTACATACAGCAGCAACCTGCGAGGCTTACAGCCACGAACTGGAACTAGACCGCCAAGGGAAACCTCGGATGCGTACTCGCACCGGGGAGAACCCCAGTGTACTTGCCGAAACCGCCGTGGAATTTGTCCGTATCTGCTGCAAAGGCGCGATCGCATCGGCTGGTGTTACCCTTGACCAAATTGACTTTTTTGCCTTTAATACTCCAACAGCTTGGTATGCCAGTGTCTGTACTCAAGCATTGGGTATTGATCCAGAACGTACCCTGAATCTCTACCCTCGATATGCCAATATTGGACCCGTCTTTCCCCTCGCTGCTTTGTACCACGCGGCACAATCCGGTAAACTGCGCGAAAACGATTTAGTTCTCGCCTACACCAACGGCGCCGCCGCCACCGCCGCCGCAACGGTAATGCGCTGGGGTGATGTCGCATTGGGTTCAGTTCCAGCACCTCCAATCAGTGTTACTCCAGCACAAGAAAAAATTCATGTACCCGCAGGAAAGGCTACTCCAAAAGAAACGCTATCCAGAGAACAACTCCTCGCGGCTCAACCCAAAGAACAACAGGAGATACTAGAAACCTATCTTCTGAACGTTTTAGCCAGCTTACTTCAACATCCCTCATCCAATCTCACGCCTGAGCAATCCCTCACATCATTCCTAGACTCGTTGATCGTTCTGATGCTCAAAAGCCGCATCGAAACCGATTTACAGGTGCGAGTCTCAATCGAGCAATTCTTTGGGGAAAGTACGATAACTCAACTGGCGAAACACCTGCTTAACCAATTCGCTTTGGCAAACTTAATGGCGTCAGGTTTAGGCTCTGTTACTGATGTTAGTGAAGCAGAAGACAGAGAAAAATTAAGTCTTTAAAGAAATAACTAATCCGCCCCTACACAAACTTTAAAACTTACAATCATGGACTTACATTCACTGTTAACCCATCTCTCCAATCAAGGCGTCAAACTGGCGGCGAATGGAAATTCCCTAGATGTTGATGCCCCCAAAGGGGTAATAACTCCCAACCTGCGTCAGGCATTAGCTGAACATAAAGCGGAGATCCTTTTATTGCTGCATCAAAACACGAAGGACGCGCCAGGGCAAAACGTGCCATGGCTACCCAAAATTGTGCCAGCACCCGATCAGCGTTACGAACCCTTTCCCCTAACTGATATGCAACATGCCTTCTGGGTGGGTCGTAGTGGTGTATTAGAACTCGGTAATGTCGCTAATCATGGTTACTATGAAATCGAAGGAAAAGACTTAAATTTAGACCGATTAAACCAGACGCTGCAACAATTAATTGAGCGTCACGATATGCTACGAGCCATTGTTTTACCCGATGGTCAGCAGCAGATTCTGCAAACAGTCCCTGCCTATCAAATTGAAGTCTTGGATTTGAGGGGAAAGGATGCAGAAATTGTTACGGAAAAAATACAAGCCATTCGCGATCGCATGTCTCATCAGGTGCTACCTGCTGACCAGTGGCCCCTATTTGAATTTCGAGTCACCTGTTTAGATGAAGGGCGCGTCCGGTTGCACGTTAGTTACGATTTGCAAGTCTTTGATGCGTGGAGTCTATTTCGTCTATTTGATGAGTGGTTTAAACTCTATCAGCATCCTGAGATGGCTTTGCCCCCGTTAGAGATTTCCTTCCGGGATTATGTCTTGGCAGAGCAAGGGTTGCAAGAGACACAATTGTACCAGCGATCGCAAGAGTATTGGTTTAGCCGCCTAGACAGTTTACCCCCAGCCCCAGAGTTGCCCTTAGCCAAGACTCCGAAAGAACTCACCCAACCTAGGAATAAACGGTATGAGGGATACCTCAACCGCACTGACTGGCAGAATTTGCAACAAAAAGGGACAAGTGTCGGTTTAACCCCCTCTGGCGTTCTACTGGCTGCCTTTGCCGAAATCTTAACCCGTTGGAGCAAGAATCCCCAATTTACGCTGAATCTTGCCCTATTTAATCGCCTCCCCTTGCATCCCCAAGTCAATGATATTTTAGGAGACTTTACCTCCGTAACCCTTTTAGCCGTAGACAACTCAGCCTCCGAGTCATTTCGCGATCGCGCCGTTCGTCTGCAAAAACAACTGTGGCAGGATTTAGAACACCGTTATTTTAGTGGAGTGCGGGTGGTGCGGGAACTATCTCGCCGGAAAGGGGCTACCCCCAGCGCCATGCCTGTGATTTTCACCAGCACCTTGGGTTTCCGTTCCCTGGGACAAGAAACCCTAACCTTTAGTCATTTCGGTGAGTTAGTTTACGGTATCAGCCAAGCGTCTCAAGCGTGGATGGATATTCAAGTCTGGGAGGAAAAAGGAGAATTAACCTTTAACTGGGATGTGGTGGAAGAACTTTTCCCCGAAGGTTTAATTAACGATATGTTTGAGGCATATTGTCGTTTCCTCAAACAGCTAGCCACCTCTGAGTCAGCTTGGATTGAGACGAGGCGACAACTTTTGCCTTCCTCTCAACTGATGCAGCGAAATGCGATTAATTCCACTGATGCACCCCTTCCTGACAAACTGCTGCATGAATTATTTGCCGCCCAAGTACCCACACGGGCGCATGAAACTGCCATTATCTCGCCCCAGCGTACCCTGACTTATCAGGACTTATATGAAAAGTCCAATCAGGTGGGTCAGAAGCTGCGCTCATTGGGCGCAACTCCTAACCAACTGGTAGCTGTTGTCATGGAAAAGGGATGGGAGCAAATTGTTGTTGTTATGGGCATTTTAGCGGCTGGTGCTGCTTACGTTCCTATCGATCCCAACCTACCTCAAGAGCGCTTTTCATACCTGCTCGAAAATAGTGAAGCTGACATTGTGCTTACCCAATCTTGGCTCAATGAAAAATTACCATGGGCTGAAGGTATTCATCGGCTGTGTATAGATAAAGGAGACTTTGCAGAAGAAAGTAAGGAACCACTCCAGCCTATCCAAACTCCCGACGATTTAGCCTACGTTATCTATACATCCGGTTCCACAGGGTTGCCCAAAGGGGTGATGATTACTCATCGCAACGTGGTGAATGTGGTTGTTCACACAAATCAGCGCTTTAACATTAGTTCCCAGGATCGAATTTTAGCCCTCACTGCTCTCAATCATGATCTATCTGTTTATGACATTTTTGGTCTTTTGAGTGCTGGTGGCACGATTGTCATGCCTGATGCTTGCGGCACGAAAGATCCCAGTCACTGGGCTGAATTAATAGTACGAGAACAGGTGACGCTGTGGAACTCAGTCCCCGCGATGATGGAAATGTTAGTGGACTATGCCCAAGGGCAATCGGTAGCCCTCCCAGAGAGCTGGCGTTTGGCAATTTTGGGAGGAGATTGGCTCCCCGTTTCTCTTCCCAATCGGCTGAAAGCTTTAGTTCCAGATGTCCAAGTTTTAAGTATTGGTGGACCTACGGAAACCACGATTTGGAATATCGGCTATTTGATAGAAAAGGTTGAACCCAATTGGCAGAGTATTCCTTATGGTCAGCCGATGGCTAATTCAAAATACTATATCTTGAATGAATCTTTAGAAGATTGTCCCGTTTTGGTTCCCGGTCAAATGTACTGTGCGGGAGTGCAGTTGGCAAAAGGTTACTGGCGGGATAAAGAAAAAAACCGGGCTAATTTCATCACCCATCCTCGCACTGGAGAGCGTATTTATCGTACAGGGGATTTAGGTCGCTATTGTCCTGATGGCAACATTGAATTTTTAGGACGAGTAGACTTTCAAATTAAGATTCGGGGACACCGCATTGAAGCCGGAGAAATTGAGACAGCTTTGACCCAGCATCCAGCCGTGCGATCGGCAGTAATCACCGCAGTCGGTGAAGAACCCAATAAAGAGCGATTGGTCGCATACATTGTTCCTGATGAGAAACAGACTCCCACCCTTGAGGAAATTAGCGAGTTTCTTAAAAAGAAGCTACCCAACTATATGGTGCCGTCAGGCTTTGCTGTCTTGAAGGCTTTACCCCTTTCAGCAAATGGCAAAGTAGACCGCCGTGCGCTCTTACATTACTCAATCTCGAATCTCCAAAATGCCTATATTGCTCCCAGAAATGAAATTGAGAAACAGCTTACCGCTATTTGGCAAGAGTTTCTTGGGGTCGATAAGATAGGGATTTACGATAACTTTTTTGAATTAAACGGAGACTCCCTGCTAGCGACACAAATTATCTCTCACCTATACAAAACATTCCAAATAGACTTGCCCATCAGCAGCCTGCTTGAAACACCTACTGTGGCTGCTATATCGGAGTACATCGAGAATAATTATTCGATTATTCAAAAATTACAAATTCATACCAGTACTGCGTTAATTAACCGCGAAGAGGGAGAACTATGAAAAGCATTGATGAGTTTTTATCTTACTTTCACAATCTAGATGTGAAGCTCTGGGTCGATGGTGACAAGTTGCGTTATAGTGCCCCCCAAGGAACACTCACACCAGACCTGCTGCAAGAGCTGCGAGAGTACAAAGCCGATATAATTAAGCTTCTGCAACAACCCTTACTTACCTCAAATTCTGGTATTGAGCCAATTCGACCTGCCCCACGGTATACAGACTTACCTCTGTCTTTTGCTCAACAAAGAATGTGGTTACTCAATCAAATAGAGGGAAATAGTGCCACTTACAATGAATCTGTGGTGTTGAAAATTAGTGGTTTGCTTCAAATAGCAGCCTTAGAGCAAAGCTTCAGGGAAATATTTCAGCGCCACGCTCCCTTGCGGACTACCTTTAAGAACGTAGATGGGAAACCCATTCAGGTGATCTCACCAACCTCGAACTTCAGACTACCAGTGGTAGACTTGCGATCGCCAAGCGTCTCTGGAGGAGAATCGCTTTCTCCATCAGCGCGGGAAGCTGAAGTGGAGCGTTTGATTACTGAAGCAGCTAAGTTCCCCTTTGACTTAACCCAAGAGCCGTTATTTCAGGTAACCCTTCTGCAATTGGAAGATACAGAGTATTTAATGCAGATAGTGTTCCACCATATTGTCTCAGATGCTTGGTCTTTTAGGGTGATTTTCCGGGAGTTAAGCGTACTTTATGAAGCCTTCTCTAGTGGTAAAGAACGACAGGCTGCGCTAGCATTGCTTCCCGATCTCCCTATCCAATATGCAGATTTTGCTGTCTGGCAACGGCAATATTTGCAGGGAGAAGTGCTGGAAAAAGAGATGTCCTACTGGAAACAGCAACTCGACGGAGTTCCCGCTGTACTCCAGCTACCTACTGACCGACCGCGACCTCCAGTGGAGACCTTCGCTGGAAAAACTCAATCTTTTATACTGTCAGAGGCTCTGACTCAGGCGCTGAAGGCGATTAGCCGCCAAGGTGGAGCTACTTTATTCATGACACTGCTGGCGGCATTCAAAACCTTACTCTACCGCTACACAGGGCAAGAGGATATCCTCATCGGTTCACCGATCGCTAACCGCAACCGAGCCGAAATAGAGCAACTAATCGGAGTTTTCATCAATACGTTGGCAATCCGCACCGATTTGTCGGGCAATCCAACGTTTTGCGAGCTTTTGCATCGAGTGCGTGAAGTGACTCAAGCGGCATATAGTCACCAAGACTTTCCTATTGAAAAGCTGTTAGAGAAATTTCAGTCAGAGCGCAACCTAAGCCAAACCAGCTTATTTCAAGTCGGGTTCGTTTTCGTGAATGTTCCGATGCTAGTCCCAAAGCTGCCAGACTTAACCGTAAGTTTCCAGATGATCGATAGCACAGCAGCGAAGCTAGATTTGACGCTGTACGTGAGACAGACAGAGCAAGGACTGAGCGCAAGCTTGGAGTACAAAACCGATCTGTTCGAGGATGCGACAATAACCCGGATGTTAGGGCATTTTCAGACTTTGCTCGAAGGCATCGTCGCTAATCCCAACCAGCGCCTATCAGACTTGCCGATCTTGACAGAGGCAGAACGACAGCAGTTGCTAGTGGAGTGGAACAACACTCAGAGGAATGACTCGCAAGCTCAGTGCATTCATGAATTATTTGAAGCTCAAGTGAGGCTGACACCCGATGCTGTTGCCGTTGTCTTTGCAGAACAGCAGTTAACTTATCAACAGCTAAATCAGCAAGCGAATCAACTCGCCCACTACCTGCGATCGCAAGGCGTAAAACCAGAAGTCCTTGTCGGAATTTGTGTCAAGCGTTCTCTAGAGATGGTGGTGGGACTTCTGGGCATCCTGAAAGCAGGTGGAGCCTATTTACCCCTCGATCCCGCTTATCCGCCAGAACGTTTGGCGTTGATGATGGCAGATGCGCGAGTGCCAGTGCTGTTGACCCAACAAGGGGTAATGGCAGAACCTCCAGCGCCGGATGTCAACGTTGTGTATCTAGATGCAGATTGGGACGTAATCGCCCAGGAAAGCCCAGAAAATCCCATTAACGTGGCGACACCGGAAACCCTTGCCTATGTTATCTACACCTCGGGTTCAATCGGTAAACCCAAAGGCGTATTGATTCAGCACTCATCGTTACTCAGCTATACCGAGACAGCCACCGTCGCTTATTCCATCAACCCACGCGATCGCATCTTACAGTTTGCCTCCATTAGTTTTGATACCAGTGCTGAAGAGATATATCCCTGTTTGGTGCGGGGGGCGACACTGGTGCTGCGTACACCATCAATGCTGGACTCGATAGCTGCGTTTCTACAGACGTGTCAGGATAGAAACCTAACCGTCCTGAATCTACCAACAGCCTACTGGCACGAACTCACCGCCTGCCTGGAAGCGGATGCATTAACCTTACCCCCCTCTGTGCGTTTAGTCATTATTGGCGGAGAAAAAGTCCTCCCCGCCAGACTAGCAACGTGGCACAAGCACGTCAGTCGGCGGGTGCAGCTAATGAATACCTATGGTCCGACAGAGGCAACCATCGTTGCGGCGATGTGTGACCTATCGGAGTTAACCCCATTCGATGCTACATCGCAGCAGGTGCCAGTTGGACGCCCGATTCCCAACGTCCAGATTTACATCTTGGATCGAAATCTACAACCCGTACCCATTGGCATACCCGGAGAACTGCACATTGGGGGTGTGGGGTTGGCAAGGGGTTATCTCAATGCTCCGGAGTTGACTGCCGAGAAATTTATTCCCAACCCCTTCAGCAGCCAGGATGCCAAAAACAACCCCTTACTCTATAAAACAGGGGATAAAGCCCGCTACTTACCGGACGGTACAATTGAATTTCTGGGACGGATCGACCATCAGGTAAAAATTCGCGGATTCCGGGTTGAACTCGGAGAAATTGAAGCCATCCTAAATCAGCATCCTGCGGTCAAAGAGACGGTGGTGCTAGCCAGAGACGATATACCCAGACAGAAGCGATTGACGGCGTATGTGGTGCAAACTCTCCAGCCAAACAGTTTAGCCGACCCATCATCAGAAGCCGAACAGGTTTCTCTGTGGCAGAACGTTTATGAAGAAGGGATTTTTAACCCGACTGATTCACTCAATACCTTCAATATCAGTGGGTGGTATAGCAGCTATACCGGGGAGCTTATTCCGGAAGCCGAAATGCAACAATGGGTCAACCATACTACCCATCGCATTTTATCGTTGCAGCCAAGCCGCGTGTTAGAAATTGGTTGCGGTACGGGTTTACTACTTTTCCGCATTGCTCCCCACTGCCGCAAATACTACGGCACGGATTTCTCGGCTGGGGCGTTGGATTACACTCAGAAGGTTTTAGATCTACCAGAATACAACCTGCCACAGGTGACGCTGGGTCAGAAAATGGCGGATGACTTTGAGGGTATAGAGACCCATGACTTCGATGCTGTGATTATTAACTCGGTTACGCAGCACTTTCCCAGCATTGACTATTTGGTGCGTGTCTTAGACGGTGCGGTGAAAACAGTTGAGAGCGGCGGGTTTATCTTTGTGGGAGATGTACGCAGTCTGCCACTTTTAGAAGCGTTTCACACCTCAGTTCAACTCTACAAAGCACCCCCCTCGCTATCAATCGCTCAATTACAGCAGCGGATTCAACAGCGGATCGCCCAAGAACGGGAACTGGTGATTGACCCAGCTTTCTTCATCGCACTCAAGCAACAGTTCCCCAGGATTCGTCATGTTGAAATTCTGCCTAAACGGGGTCGTTACCATAACGAATTGACCAAGTTTCGCTACGATGTAATTCTTCATCTGGGCGTTGAAGTGACTCCTATCCCTGAGTTCCCGTGGCTGGACTGGCAAGAGCAGGGTTTAACTGTGACATCCATCGGTCAGTTGTTAGCAGAAACTCAACCCGAAGTTATCGGCATCACTCGTGTTCCTAATGCACGTCTGGTTGCAGAAGTCAAGACCCTAGACCGACTCGCTCGTGATCAAGCCATTGAAACCGTCAGCGACTTACACAAAGCCTTGTCAGCAAGTCCTCTAGAGACAGGGATAGAGCCGGAAGATTTATGGGACTTGAGCCAAACGCTCCCTTACTTTGTGGAGATTAACGGGTCAAGTTCGGGTATCGATGGGTATTTTGACGTAGTATTTCGGCGGCAGACAACCCCGCGATCGCCAGCTTCCTATTTTTTCCCGGAAACAGTTCGTCTTAAGCCTTGGAACGCTTACGCCAATAATCCATTGCAAACCCAATTGGCGTCCGATTTAATCCCCCAATTACGGGAGTACCTGAAGAAGCGATTGCCGGAGTATATGATACCCTCAGCGTTCGTACTCCTAGAAGCACTGCCGTTGATGCCCAATGGCAAAGTAGACCGTCGGGCATTGCCTGCACCTGACTCGGCACGACCTGAACTGAACGAAGCGTTTACGGCACCCCGGACTCCGGTTGAAGAGGTGCTAGCTGGAATTTGGGCAAAGGTGCTGAATGTTGAGCAGGTGGGTATCCACGATAATTTCTTTGAGCTAGGTGGACATTCGCTGCTGGCAACTCAGGTGATATCTCAGGTACACCAAGCGTTCCGAGTCGAGTTACCCCTACGCGGCTTATTTGATGCACCGACAGTCGCTGGACTGAGCGATCGCCTGGAGGCGATGATCCAGACTGGACGCCAACTGGAGGTCTCACCAATTGAGCCTGTTTCCCGAAATGCCGCGTTACCGTTATCGTTTGCTCAACAGCGCTTGTGGTTCCTTGATCGCCTACAACCGGGCAATTGTGCTTATAATATCACCGTGGCAGCTCACTTGCAGGGTTCACTCAACGTCACAGCCCTAGAGCAAAGTCTCAACGAAATTGTCAGGCGTCATGAAATCTTGCGAACAACGTTTATTGAAGTCGAGGGACAACCGAGACAAATCATTGCTCCAAAGCTGACATTGACGCTGCCCGTGGTCAACTTGCAAGACGTTCCCCTCGATGAACAGGAAACAGAGGTGATGCGTCTGGCGACGGAGGAAGCTCAACGCCCCTTCGACTTGACAACCAGTCCGTTACTGCGCGGCACAGTCTTAAAGCTCGACTCAACCAACCATCTGCTGCTATTTACCCTGCATCATATCATCTCGGACGGGTGGTCAATGGGGGTACTCCTGCAAGAACTTGCCACGCTCTACGCTGCATTTAATCAGGGGAATCCTGTTTCCCTACCGGAATTGCCCATTCAGTATGCCGACTTTGCCCTGTGGCAGCGACAGTGGTTACAAACCGAGGTGCTAGAGACTCAGCTAGCTTACTGGAAACAGCAGCTTAAGGGCGCTCCATCTCGATTACAGTTACCCACAGACTATCCCCGCCCCGCTATCCAAACCTTCCGGGGAGCGCGGCACAGTCTGGACATCCCCAAACCTCTCACGCAAGCGCTCAAAGGGCTGAGTCGTCAGGAAGGTGTGACCTTATTTATGACATTGCTGGCAGCGTTCAAGACGTTGCTCCATGACTACAGCCAACAACAGGACATCCTGGTGGGTTCGCCTATTGCTAACCGCAACCGACCGGAAATTGAAGGGTTAATCGGCTTTTTTGTCAACCCCTTAGTGCTGCGTACCGATTTGGGCGGTAATCCCAGTTTTCGGGAATTATTACAACGAGTGCGCGAAGTGGCGTTGGCAGCTTATGCCCATCAAGATATCCCCTTTGAACAACTCGTCAATGAGCTGCAAATTGAGCGGAGTCTGAGCCATAACTCATTGTTCCAAGTGTGGTTTGTTCTGCAAAATGTGCCAATCCCGGCTTTGGAGTTAGCCGACTTGACGTTGAAACCCTTGGCGATCGCACCGGGTACAGCGCGACACGATCTTAATCTTAATCTCTCCGAGACGCCCACAGGTCTGAGTGGATTCTTTGAGTACAAAACCGACTTGTTTGAGGCAACGACGATTGCTGATATGGCACAACAATTTGAAGTTCTCTTGCACACCATTGTTGAACAGCCTGAGGTAACGCTTAATACCCTCAACCAGAAAATAGCTGAAGTCAAAAAGCAACAACAGCATCTCAAAGAACAAGAATTCAAACAGGCTCGTAGTCATAAGTTAGGGACGATTAAGCGCAGGGCGATTCATAAGCATTAGAGAATCAAAACTCTCTCACCCAAGACATTAAACTCGAAATTGCCTCATGAATAAACTCGGATCTATCCAACGCAAACCTATTCGCTTATCCCAAACTCACCTGATTAAACCTGAGTTACTTCAGCCTGAAACGCTCCTGCCTTTAGTGGTTAAACCTGCGATGGAGGAACTCAATTTAATTACGTGGGCAGCAAGTCATCAAGAGTGGATTGACACCCACCTTTTGCCGCATGGTGGAATTCTGTTTCGGAACTTTAATGTCAAGCATACTACTGAGTTTGAGCAGTTTATCCAGGGTATTTCCGGCACATTACTTGACTATTCCTACCGTTCAACACCCCGCCGTCAGGTAAGCGGCAAAATTTATACTTCAACTGAATATCCTGCCACTCAATCGATTCCGTTACACAATGAGATGGCGTATTCCTTGAACTGGCCCCTGAAGATTTGGTTCTTCTGTGTACAGTCTGCTGAGCAAGGTGGAGAAACACCGATTGCCGACAGTCGTAAAGTCTTTCAGCGCATTGCTCCAGACATCAAAGAAAAATTTAGCCGAAAAAAGGTGATGTATGTCCGAAATTATAGTGACAAATTTGACCTTTCGTGGGAGAATGTATTTCAGACAAAGAACAAAGCAGACGTAGAACAGTATTGCCGTAAAGCTGGAATTGAGTTTGAGTGGAAAGACGGCAATCAATTAAGAACTCGTCAAGTTTGTCAAGGGATTGCCACCCATCCTACAACAGGGGAAAAGGTTTGGTTCAATCAAGCTCATCTCTTTCATGTATCAAACCTAGACCCAGAAATCCGTCAATCGCTCCTTGGGGCGATTAAAGAAGAAGATTTACCCCGAAATGCTTATTATGGGGATGGTTCTCCGATAGAAATTTCTGTGTTGGATGAAATCCGTCAAGCTTATCAGCAAGAAACGATTACCTTTAGTTGGCAAAACGGAGACATTTTAATGTTGGACAATATGCTAGCTGCACATGGACGATTACCATTTGTTGGTTCGCGAAAGGTTTTGGTCGGAATGGCTAATCCTTTTGAGGCTAATAACCTATAGTCGATACAGTATAAAGGAAGTTTACACTAGTAGTTGAGGTGTCGTTCATGGATTCAATAAAACCTTATTCAGACTATGATGTATTAGCTCGGATTTATCAAGAAAGGTGGAATCAGATCTACGATGATCAAGTTATACAAATTTTAGAAAACTTGTTTTTACAACATCTCCCGAATCAAGCACAGATTCTGGATCTATGTTGTGGGAATGGGAACTTGATACCACCTTTGTTGCTTAAGGGATATCAAGTTACTGGACTTGATGGATCTGAGGCAATGCTACACTATGCTCGCGAAAAAGCACCGGAGAGTAGATTAATTCTTGGTGACGCTCGCTCCTTTGAATTTTCGCCGACTTTTCATGGAGTGATTTCGGCAGGAAATAGCCTAAATCATGTTATGAATTTTGACGAGCTGAAAAGCGTCTTTAATAACGTGTTTGTAGCACTCCTAGACAATGGATTATTTGCCTTTAACCTGTCTATGGAAGAACGGTATCAGTCAAGTCAATGGAATAATATTCAAAGGTGTGGTGTCAACGATGACTATATTTGGATTTGGCAACAAATCTATGATTTCGATGAGAAAATAGGCAGGAGAGATATTACGGTTATGGAACTAAAAGAAGAAAAATGGCAACGATTAGATTATCAGTTATTGTCAAAAATTTATTCCAATGTAGATATTGAATCGGGCTTAAAGCAAATAGGTTTTACTGATATTAAATTTTACGATTTATGCCGATATCTAGAATTACCTGATTTATTAGGTGAAGGTGTTTTTGTCTGTCGTAAGCCATCCGGTTAAAAAAATGAGTAATATAGTCTTAATAAAAGAGGGTTAAAATTATGCAATCTACATCGATAGAAGGATTTAGACTTTCACCTCAACAAAAGCGTTTATGGTTTCTGCAAAAAGGCGTAAACCGTCTAGTTTATCGGATTCAATGCGCTGTACTAATTCATGGAACTATCAATCCTGAAAAGTTAGAGTTATCCATACAAAGAACAGTTGAGAAGTACGAGATTCTCCGGACTAATTTTCAGGCGTTACCGGGGATGAATGTTCCCCTGCAAGTCATCACTGCTAATCGCTTACCAATTCTTCACTACCATGACTTTACTGATCTAGATACGGAAACACAACATTCTCAAATCGAGGCACTGTTTAATGAGAAAAATCAGCTATGTTTTGACTTCGATAAAGGGGATGTTTTAGATAGTTCTCTAGTCATTCTTGCACCTAATAAGCAGATATTGCTAGTTAACTTACCAGCGCTGAACTCGGATGCGGTAAGTATCGAGAACTTTGTCCGTGAAACTAGCTGTTTTTATGCCGCAGAGCTGCAAAATCAGGAATGGGTTGATCAGCCATTACAGTATGTTGATATTGCCGAATGGCAAAATGAATTATTTGCTGGGGAAGAAGTAGAAGTCGGTAAAAAGTATTGGCAGACAAAAGACTTATCAGGTTTGGCGAATTGGCAGCTTCCTCAGGAAAATACGCCTGCACAAAAACGGGGATTTGAACCTAAATTTATTTCTGTTGGTTTAATTTCGGAAAACGTACCAAATCTAGACACGATCGCGCAAAACTACAACACCTCAATTTCTGTAATGCTTCAGGCGTGTTGGGCTATTCTGCTCTGGCGTCTGACTGGACGGTCAAATGTAATTATTGGCACCTATTTTGATGGGCGAAACTATGAAGAACTAGAACCAACGTTAGGACTGTTAGCTAAATATTTACCGATTGATAGTCATTTAGACGATACAACCCTATTAAGTGATGTATTAAATCAAATTGATGAATCTACACATAATGCCTGGAAATGGCAAGAGGCGTTTAATTGGGAACAGGTTGCAGGTGTGACTGAACAAAAGTTGGGTTCCTGTTTTTTTTCCTATAGTTTTGAATTTAGAGAACAGTTTGGTCAATATATTGGGGCTGATGTATCATTTTCCATTGACCAACAGTATGCCTGTATTGAGCCATTTAAAGTAAAACTTTCTTGCCGGAAGCGCAATGACACTTTAGTTACAGAATTCCACTATGATGCAAACGTGTTTCACAGAGAAGATATTGAACGCTTGGCAAGATACTTTCAAAGCTTGTTAACCAGTGTCATCGCCAAGCCTGATGTTACTATTGGTGAGTTAGAACTTTTAAGTCCGAGTGATCGCTATCAACTGCTCGTTGAGTTCAATAACACCCAAACTGATTATTCCAAACAGCTTTGCATCCATCAATTCATCGAGCAACAGGCAGGAGAAACGCCTGATAGGATTGCCGTTTCTATTGAAAATCAACAACTAACTTACGCCCAACTCAATACCCGTGCTAATCAACTCGCCCATCACCTGCAATCACTAGGGGTTAGTGCTGAAACTGTTGTAGCTCTGTGCGTGGAGCGTTCCCTGGATATGATCGTTGGGGTGTTGGGTATTCTCAAAGCAGGTGGAGCTTACCTTCCCATTGATCCGATTGTTCCGCGCGATCGCATCACGTTCATGGTACACGATGCCCAAGCATCAGTCATCTTAACCCAACAGCATTTAGTTGAACATTTTTGTGCAGAAACCGCAACGCTTCTATGTCTCGATGCTGACTGGCAGACTATTGCCCAACAGCCAGAAGAGACTCCCCCTTGTCCAGCAATGCCTGAGAATTTAGTCTATGTGATTTACACATCAGGTTCAACGGGCAAACCTAAAGGCGTCGCGGTTGAGCATCGCCAACTCGTCAACTATTTGCATGGTATTTTGGCAAGATTGGACGTGCCCCAGGGGGCTAGCTTTGCCACCGTGTCCACTTTAGCGGCAGATTTGGGGAACACGGCGATTTTCTCAGCCTTGTGTACGGGTGGATGTTTGCATATCATCTCCCAGGAACGCGCAACCAGTCCAGAGGCATTCATAGAATATTGTGACAGCCATCCGATTGATTATCTAAAAATTGTTCCGTCTCACTTAAACGCTCTATTAACAGCGTCTCACCCAGAGAAGATTTTGCCCCGAAAGTACCTGATTTTGGGCGGTGAAGTCCTGAGTTTGCAGTTGGTTGAGAAAATCCAGCAGTACGCACCCACTTGTCAAATCCTTAACCACTATGGACCAACGGAAACGACTGTCGGCGTCTTAACTTATCCTGTCCATCAGCGAATTAGTGATAAATCTAAGACAGTACCCATCGGTCGTGCGATCGCTAATACTCAAATTTATATTCTCGACCATTATTTGCAACCCGTACCAATCGGAGTGCCTGGAGAGCTATATATTGGTGGGGATAATGTGGCGCGAGGCTATGTCAACCAACCGCAACTGACGGCTGAGAGGTTTATTACTATCGAACATTTGGGCGGCGAGGATGTCCCCCCCAAAAGAGTTTACAAAACGGGAGATTTAGCTCGTTATCTCCCTGATGGCAATATTGAGTTTTTAGGACGTATCGACCACCAAGTCAAGATTCACGGTTTCCGCATCGAACTGGGAGAGATTGAGTCAGTGCTGAACCAACATCCTGCTATCCGGGAAGCCGTTGTCTTGGCACAGGAAGACGAACTGAGTCACAAACGCTTGGTGGCTTATATTGTTCCCAGTCAGGAGTCAGTACTGATTAGTGAACTTCGGGATGTCCTGAAGCAGAAATTGCCGGACTATATGATACCCTCAGCATTCGTACCCTTGAAAGCCCTACCTCTTACCCCCAACGGTAAAGTCAACCGTCAAGGGCTACCCAACCCCGATAGCGTTAAACCAGAGATAGAAGGGCGATTTGTCCCCCCCCGTACCCCCGTAGAGAAAACCATCGCCGAGATTTGGGCGCAAGTTCTAGGGCGCGATCGCATCAGCATTTATGATAACTTCTTTGAGTTGGGGGGCGATTCAATCCTGAGCATTCAGATTGTCTCCAGAGCTAATCAAGCAGGTTTACAACTCACTCCCCCCCAACTCTTTGAGTCTCCGACGATAGCCGGATTAGCCGCAGTCGCGGGAACAACCGCAACCATTCAAGCTCAACAAGAACCCGTGACGGGTGAAATTCCCCTAACGCCGATTCAGCATTGGTTCTTTGAGCAGAAGCTTGATGATATGCACCACTGGAACCAGGCATTACTGTTAGAGGTACGACAATCCATTCGTCCTGAACTCCTCCAGCAAACGGTGCAGCACTTGATGGAACATCATGATGCCCTACGCTTACGGTTTACTTCCACAGCATCGGGTTGGCAACAAGTGAATGCTGGATTGGATGGGATTGAATCCGTACCTTTGTCCGAGATTGATTTATCCGGTATTCCAGCAGCCGAACAGGAAAGCATCCTGGAAACCACCGCTTCTGAGTTACAAGCTAGCCTCAACTTGGCAGAAGGGTTAATCCTGCGGGTGGCGTTGTTTCACCTCGGGGACAATCAGTCGAACCGCTTACTCATCGTGATTCATCACTTGGCGGTGGATGGCATTTCTTGGCGAATTTTACTGGAAGACTTGGAGCAGATTTACCAGCAACTCAGCCAGGGAGAAGCAGTTCAACGACCTGCGAAAACTTATTCTTTCCAGCAGTGGTCTGAGTCTTTGCAGGATTATGCCCGTTCACAGCAGCTTCAGCAAGAACGCAACTACTGGCTCAGAACATCGGATTACTCCGGTTTACCAATAGATTATCCCAAGGGTGCGAACACAGTGGGGTTGGCTGAAACTGTATCCGTTGCTCTCAACGTTGAAGAAACTCGTGCTTTATTGCAAGAGGTGCCATTAGCCTATCAAACTCAAATCAACGATGTTTTGCTCACGGCGTTGGTACAAACCTTTGCCGAGTGGACACAGGAGCCTTTCCTACTGCTGGATTTAGAAGGACACGGACGAGAAGCAATTGACAAGGATATCGATGTATCACGGACGGTGGGCTGGTTTACCACGATTTTCCCAGTGCTGCTGACGTTAGCCGGGATTTCGCAGCCCGGGGAGGCGCTCAAAGCCATTAAAGAGCAGCTTCGCGGTATTCCCAATCGAGGAATTGGCTATGGCGTGCTGCGCTATCTGAGCGAGGATGCAGAAGTCATCCAAAAATTGTCAAGCCTTCCTCAAGCCGAGGTGAGATTTAACTACTTGGGTCAGTTTGACCAAATTCTATCCGAATCCCGGTTATTTGAGCTGGTTTACCCAACTCCTGGTATAAGTCGCAGTCCCCAAGGTAATCGTCGCTATCTGATAGATGTCAACGGGTTCGTGCTTGGGGGTCAACTGCAACTGGAGTGGACTTATAGCCAACAAATCCATCAACGAACCACGATTGAACAGTTAGCGCAAGGGTTTGTTGAGGCGTTACAAGCACTGATTGCCCATTGCCAATCTGCCGAAGCTGGAGGCTATACCCCCTCTGACTTCCAGAAAGCAAACGTGAGCCAAAAAGACCTGAATCGCTTGCTGGGACAAATTCGGTAGGGACGCAATACTTGGCACAACAGCGATGAACGAAAACTCATGAAAGCAGACAACATCCAAGATATCTACGAACTTTCCCCCGCCCAACAGGGTATTCTCTTCCACAGTTTGTACTCTCCAGAGTCAGGGGTGTATTTCGTCCAACTGTGCTGTACTTTGCGGGGTTATCTCAATCCTGAAGCGTTTGAGGACGCTTGGCAACGGGTGGTAGCGCGGCACACAGTCTTGCGGACTAGCTTTTATTGGGAAAACCTTGACAAACCGCTACAAGTTGTGAATCGGCAGGTAAAACTGCCGTTCGAGCAACAGGATTGGCGAGAAATGGCGGCAAAGGAGCAGCAAGAGCAGTTAGACACATTTTTGAAACGCGATCGCGCCTCCGGCTTCAGTTTTGCTCAAGCTCCGTTAATCCGCCTGACGCTAATCCGCATTGCTGAGGATGCTTATCAATTTATCTGGAGTAAACACCATCTGATTCTGGATGGCTGGTCAACCGCATTGGTATTCAAAGACTTTGTTCAACAGTACCAAGCCCTTTGTCAAGGTCAAGATTTGCCCTTAGCAGCGAGCGGAGCCTATGGAGATTACATCGCCTGGTTACAGCAACAAGATTTAGCCAAAGCCGAGAGGTTCTGGCGGCAAGCGCTAGGTGGAATACAAGCCCCCACCCCTCTAATCAGTCTGACGGGTGATATCTCCCCTGACCAAAAACCAGACTACGAGGAACAGCACATCAAGCTATCGGCAGAAACCACAACAGCCTTGCAATC
This sequence comes from Coleofasciculus sp., assembly GCF_046565525.1. Classification (NCBI taxonomy): domain Bacteria; kingdom Bacillati; phylum Cyanobacteriota; class Cyanophyceae; order Coleofasciculales; family Coleofasciculaceae; genus Coleofasciculus; species Coleofasciculus sp. The sequence continues at coordinate 34,223 of NZ_JBKHUP010000019.1, forward strand.
CCTGGCAAGGCAGCATCAACTCACGCTGAACACCCTGGTTCAGGGAGCTTGGGCGTTACTGCTCAGTCGCTACAGTGGGGAAAGCGATGTGATTTACGGTAACACGGTATCGGGTCGTCCCGTAGATTTGGTGGGAGCCGAGGCGATGGTGGGACTGTTTATTAATACCTTGCCCGTGCGGGTTACCATCGATAGCGAACAGGCTTTAGTCCCCTGGCTGCAACAGCTTCAGACTCAACTGGTGGAGATGCGCCAGTACGAATATAGCCCCCTGGTCAAGGTTCAAGGGTGGAGTGAAATACCACGAGGTGTGCCGTTATTTGAGAGTTTGGTGGTGTTTGAGAACTACCCCGTGGAGCGAGGGAGAGAGAAATGGAATATTGATTTAGAAATTCACAACGTTAGGAGTATTGAAGCAACTAACTATCCCTTAACCGCGATCGCTATACCCGGTGTTGAATTAGAATTCATCCTCTCTTACAATCGCCATCGCTTTGACCAGCATACCATTAGCCGAATGCTGGGGCATCTACAAACCCTGCTTCAAGGTATGGTTGCCCATCCCTATCACCCACTCAAAGACTTACCCCTGTTAACAGACGCCGAACTGACAAAGCTATGGGTTGAGTGGAATCAGACGCAGCGGGACTATCCCCAAAATCACTGTCTTCATCAACTGTTTGAAGCTCAAGCCTCAAAAACCCCCGATGCTGTGGCAGTCGTCTTTGCAGACAAGCAACTGACTTACCGACAACTCAACCAAAAAGCCAATCAACTGGCACATTACCTGAAAACATTGGGTGTCAAACCCGAAGTCTTGGTGGGGATTTGTGTTGAGCGCTCAATCGAGATGGTTGTTGGATTATTGGGCATCCTCAAAGCCGGTGGAGCGTATGTTCCTTTCGATCCCGCCTATCCCCCAGAGCGTCTAGCTTTCATGCTTGAAGACTCCCACATTTGTGTGTGGCTCACTCAGGAAAACTTGATCGCCACGTTGCCGAAACATCACGCGCAGGTTGTCTGTCTAGATGCCGACTGGGAGGGCATTCGTCAATGCAGTGATCAGCCTTGCCCAAACCGAGCAACCCCTGACAACCTCGCCTATATCATCTACACCTCCGGCTCGACGGGCAAACCCAAAGGCGTAGAAATTACCCACCGTGCCTTAGTTAATTTTCTCACCGCCATGGGTCAGACGCTGGGGTTGAGTCAGAACGATAGTCTCTTATCGGTAACGACACTATCCTTTGATATTGCTGCGCTGGAACTTTATCTCCCTTTAATCCTAGGGGCAAACGTCATCATTCTCCGTCGTGATATTGCTGCTAACGGCATCCAGTTATCCCAGCAATTAGCCCAGACACAAGCCACTGTTATGCAAGCCACACCTGCAACCTGGCGGCTGTTATTAGCGGCAGGATGGCAGCAGTCTTCTCCCCTGAAAATTCTTTGCGGGGGTGAGGCGTTATCCCGTGAACTCGCCAATCAATTGCTAGAACGGAGTACGGAAGTCTGGAACTTATATGGTCCGACAGAAACGACCGTCTGGTCAGCCGTCTATAAAGTTGAGCCTCAAGAGGATAAGGGTATTGTTGCCATCGGTCGCCCCATTGCGAATACTGAATTTTACGTTCTAGACTCCCATCAGCAGCCCGTTCCTATAGGCGTTCCCGGTGAATTGTATATTGGCGGTGTCGGTTTAGCCCGTGGGTATTGGCATCGGGCAGAACTGACGACAGAGAAGTTTTTCACCCTAGACCATTTGGCTAAACAGGATGCTCTCCCCCCAAGGGTATACAAGACAGGAGACTTAGTACGTTACCGCGCCGATGGAATACTAGAGTATTTGGGCAGGATTGACGAGCAGGTTAAGGTTCGGGGGTTCCGCATCGAACTCGGAGAAATCGAAACGATTTTAACCCAACATCCGGCTGTGGCAGAAACTGCGATCGCACTTCGTCAGGATGAACGGGAAAATCCTAGCTTAGTCGCCTATGTCGTCTTGCAGCCAGAGCAGACTCTCACCAGTTCTCAGGTGCGTCGCTTTTTAGCACAGAAGCTGCCATCTTATATGATTCCCTCGGCATTGATGGTACTCGATAAACTGCCCCTGACGCCCAATGGTAAAATTAACCGTCGCGCCTTACCTGCACCAGATTGGTCACAACGCAACCCAGAGCAGACTTACATTGCACCTCGCACACCCATTGAAGAGGTGATTGCCGGGATATGGACTCAGGTGCTTGGTGTTCAGCAAGTGGGGGTTGAGGATAACTTCTTTGACTTGGGAGGACATTCTCTCTCAGCAACCCAGGTTATTTCTAGGGTGCGAAATGTTTTCCCAGTAGAACTGCCCCTACGCACTCTTTTTGAGAGTCCCACGGTAGCTAGTTTGGCAGATTCTATCCAAACCATACAGGACTCCCATTTACACCTTCCCCCACTACATCCAGTTTCACCGGAGCAACCCCTACCTTTATCCTTTGCCCAAGAACGGCTGTGGTTTCTCCACCAGTTAGAGCCAACGACTGCTACCTATAATATGCATGCTGCCGTGCGTCTTACAGGTGTGCTGGATATTCAAGCATTGGAGGATAGTTTCAACGAAATTGTCCGGCGTCACCATGTCTTACGCACCAACTTTACAGTTGTGGATGGACAACCCGTTCAAGTTATTGCTCCCACTTTGACCCTAACTATTTCAGTTGTCGATTTGCAAGGGTTGTCGGAAACTGAGCGAGAGGCTCAAGTGCGGCGACAGGCGAAAGGAGAAGCCCTGTTTCCCTTTGATTTAGCCAAAGGAGCGCTATTACGAATCAAGCTACTAAAATTAAATGCATCGGAACACATTCTTCTGTTTACGATTCATCACATTGTCTGTGATGCTTGGTCACTTGGGGTATTGATTCGGGAATTCACCCAGTTATACGAAGCCTTTGTTAACGGAAAACCATCACCTCTGCCAGAATTGCCAATCCAATACGCCGACTTTGCCAATTGGCAGCGTCAGTGGCTTCAGGGAGAGGTATTAGACGCCCAACTGTCTTACTGGCAACGACAATTAGCGGGTATCCCGGCAACCTTAAGCTTACCCATACAACGCCAGCCCCCCGCTATTCCTACATTCGGCAGCGCTAACCAGTCATTCCACCTCTCTAGTGCCACCAGCGAACAACTCCAAACCCTCAGTCGCCAAGAGGGAGTCACTCTGTTCATGACGTTACTGGCAGCATTTCAAACCCTGTTGTATCGCTACAGTCATCAAAAAGACATCGTTGTTGGCACCGATGTTGCCAATCGTAATCGCCAGGATATTGAGCCACTGATTGGCTTTTTTGTCAACCTCTTAGTGCTGCGGACTGACTTATCCGGTAATCCTAGCTTTCGGGAGTTGCTTGAGCAAGTACGAGACGTAGCATTAGCCGCTTACGAACATCAAGATTTGCCCTTTGCCAAGTTAGTAGAAGTTTTGCGTCCTGATCGCAATTCGAGTCATACCCCCCTATTTCAAGTCTTGTTTGTGCTGCAAAATGCTCCTTTACCTGACTTAGATCTTTCAGGATTAACGGTCAAACCTGTAGAAATAAATACCGAAATTGCTCGATTCGATTTAGCTCTGTTTATGGAACAAACTGATACCGGAATTATTGGAACTTTTAAATATAATACTGATCGATTTGAAGCCAAGGGGATTACCCAATTTTGCCATCAGTTTGAAACGCTGATCAGTCGCATTCTCAAAAACCCTGACACCAGAATTGATACGTTAGAACTGCTTAGTGAAGCTGAAAAACAAAAACAAATGACAGAACAAACCCAGCGGAAACAAGTCAAATTTAGCAAATTTAAATCTATCAAACCCAAAGCCGTCAGTTTACCCCAACGGCAATTAATTAAGACCCGTACTCTTCAACCTGGACAATCCTTACCGTTAGTCATCGAACCCGATAGCGATGAAATAGACCTAGCCGACTGGTCAACTAGCCACCGAGAATTCCTTGAAACCAACTTACTCAAACACGGAGCCATTTTATTCCGGGGATTTAATCTTAATTCTGCTGCCGATTTTGAAAAGGTTGCCAATGCCATACACCCGCATTTATTTGGAAACTATGGGGATTTACCCCGCGAAGGCGTCAGCGGCAAAGTTTACGGTTCCACCCCTTATCCATCCGATAAAACTATCCTATTTCATAATGAAAGTTCTCACTTGCATCGTTTGCCGCTAAAAATTTGGTTTTTCTGCATTCAACCCGCCCAACAGGGTGGAGAAACCCCCATTCTTGACTGTCGGCAAGTTTATCAGCGACTCAATCCTAAATTGCGAGAAAAATTTGAGCAAAAGCAATTAATGTATGTTCGTAACTACACGGAAGGATTAGATGTAAGCTGGCAAGATTTCTTCCATACCACGAATAAAGCAGAGGTGGAACACTACTGTCGTCAAGCCGATATGGAGTTTGAATGGCTAGAGAATAATGGTTTGAAAACGCGCAAAATCCGCCCCGCTGTCGCCAAGCATCCTAAAACTGGAGAGTTGGTATTTTTCAATCAGCTTCAGTTGCACCATATATCTTGCTTAGACTCAGGCGTTCGCCAATCTTTATTGTCTCTATTTGGAGAAGATAAGTTACCGCGTCATGTTTACTACGGCGATGGAACGCCGATTGAGGAGTCAGTTATGGAAGAAATTGAAGCAATTTATCAAGCCAGTAAAATTAGTTTTACATGGCAGAAAGGAGATATGTTGATGTTAGATAATATGCTAACGGCTCACAGTCGCAATCCTTATGTCGGTTCTCGCAAAATCGTTGTCGCCATGGCAGATTTGATTACCCTAGCATGAGCTATCTTGCTTTTATTCTTGTCACAGATAGGGTCAAAGATAGCAGTTTTTTCTGGGGGACTAGCCCCCCAGACCCCCCGTGGAAAAAAAGCGAAGCAACATCTGGCTTCCCCCTTCACAAGGGGGACGGGAGGGGGATAGGACGAGTGCCTCCCCCATACCCCCTGCACAACGCAACGCTAGAATATATCTCATTAGGTGGGCTTTATTTGTCAATAATAATGTCAATAATGCTTCATTTTGTGCCGCTAAAAACCTGATTTTAAAAGGTTTTAAACTGCTTGACATTCCTTCAGCACACTGACATAAACTTAGGAGTAACAAATGCAAACTCAAACGATTGAAGGATTTCGGCTGTCACCTCAACAAAAGCAGCTTTGGTTATTACAACAAGGTAGTAGAGTCTATCAGGCTTCTTGCGCGATCCAGATTCAAGGAAATCTGAATGTTGATCATTTAAAAGAAGCCTTAGAACGAATTGTTAATCGACATGACATTTTCCGCACCCGCTTTCACCGACAACCCGGAATTAAACTGCCAATTCAGGTGATAGAAACAAGTGGAACCCTATCCTGGACTCACGTCAATCTCAACGAATTAAGTCTGCAAGACCAATCCGCCCATATTCAGCAACGACTTCAAGAAAAAATAGACTTGAATTTTCTCTCTCAACTGGAATCTATAGTATCTGCATCGCTGCTAACACTGTCAGAGAATCACCATATTCTGTTGGTAATATTACCCGCTTTATGGGCAGATAGTTGGACGCTAAAAAACTTGGTTAAAGAAATTAGCCAAACCTATAAGGCTTGTTTGCAGGGTGAAGACGTATCTGAAGCAGAACCCGTACAATACCTGCAATTTTCTGAATGGCAAAATGAAATTCTAGAGGACGAGGATGCCGCCACAGGAGAGGCTTACTGGCGTGAGCAAGACGTTCAAACGATAACACTTCCTTTTGAGGCTGAATCTCTAAGTGCTGTACCCTTTGAACCTGACGTTTATCGGGTAAACATTAATCCAGGGGTTGCGGCAAACATTGAAGCCTTAGCTTACAGAACTAAGGTTACTCCTGCTGAAGTCTTATTCGCCTGTTGGTATGCCTTACTTTGGCAATTAACAGAACAATCAGAGATTACGGTCAATACAGTTTACAGTGGCAGAAGTTATGAAGAATTGCATGAAGTGATGGGACTGCTTGCCAAATGGCTACCTGTCCACTGTTCGTTAAAAAACAACTTAAAATTTAGCGAATTCTTGTCAAACTTGGGTGAAAAGTTGGGTGAAATTGACCAGTGGCAGGACTATTTTACCGGACAAGAGAGTACAGATGCTGATAAAAACACCAACTTGCCGATTAGTTTTGAGTTCGATGACTGGTCTGATCAGTATTATGGGGGTGATGTTTCGTTTTCTATTGATCAGAAGTCTGTTTGCTTTGAGCGATTTAAATTAAAGCTTCGCTGTGTTCGCAAACAAGAGTCTATCATTGCTGAATTTCACTACGATAGGCAACGATTTGACCAAGAAGTGATTCAATGCTTTGCCGAACAATTTCAAACAGGAGTTGAACAGGCTGTCACCAATCCAGAGATGGTAGTGAGTGAGTTAAATTATATCAGCGATCGCACTCGCCATCACCTACTCGTCCAACTCAACGATACTCAAACCCACTATCCTCAAACTCACTGCATTCATCATCTATTTGAGCAGCAGGTAGAACGCACACCAGACAACATTGCCCTTGTCTTTGAAAACCAACAACTCACCTATGCCGAACTCAACAAACGTACCAATCAATTAGCCCATTATTTGCAACGCCAGGGTGTTGGTGCTGAAGTATTAGTGGGAATTTATGCCGAGCGGTCAATCCATAGTATCATTGCTATACTGGGTATTCTCAAAGCTGGTGGAGCTTACCTTCCTCTTGATTCAGCATTACCGTCAGAACCTTTAGCCTTCCGGTTGCAAGATGCTAAAGTACCCGTCCTCTTAACCCAAAAGAGACTTCTCAAACGCCAGGATACTCAAGTTCCTACCGTGGTGTACCTGGATGCAGATTGGCAAACAATCGCCCAAGAGTCTGATACCAATCCCACCAGCGAAGTGACACCGGAAACCCTAGCCTATGTCCTCTACACGTCTGGTTCTACAGGTGAACCTAAAGGCGTTGCTATTGAACATCGGCAAATCCTGAATTACTTGTATGCTATTTCCGAAAAATTGGATGTACCAGCAGGTGTCAGCTTCGCTACCGTTTCCACCTTTGCCGCTGATTTAGGCAACACGGCAATTTTCCCCGCCTTGTGTACAGGAGGATGCTTACATATCCTATCCCAAGAGCGAGCCTCTGACCCGGAAGCACTCGCCGAGTACGTCCAACATCATCCCATTGACTGCCTCAAAATCGTTCCCTCTCACCTGGCTACCCTCTTAGCCTCCTCTGCATCTGCGTCCATCCTACCGCGTCAATGTTTAGTTCTGGGGGGTGAAGTAGCCACCTGGGAATTAGTTGGCAAAATCCAGGAAGCTGCACCGAACTGTCGCATTATCAATCACTATGGTCCCACAGAAACGACGGTTGGTGTCCTCACCTATCCGGTTCAGAACAAGGGTAATCGTTATCACGCCAAAACCGTTCCCATCGGTCGTGCGATCGCTAATACCCAAGTTTACCTCCTGGACGAACAATTGCAACCTGTACCCATCGGCGTACCGGGCGAATTGTACATTGGCGGTGCTGGGGTAGCCAGGGGTTATCTCAATCGTCCCGAACTAACGGCACAGAAATTTATTACACTAGAAAATCTAGGCGGACAAAATATCCACTCCCCAAGGCTGTATAAAACAGGGGATAAAGCACGCTACTTACCCGATGGTACGATTGAATTTCTCGGACGGGTAGACTATCAAGTAAAAATCCGAGGTTTTCGCATCGAACTCGGAGAAATTGAAAGGGTACTGAGTCGGCACCCTGAGGTACTTCAGACCGTGGTCATCGTTCAAGAAGACTACCCCAGCAATCAGCGTCTAGTAGCCTATTTTGTCCCTAAAGGGAAGCAAGCCTCCTCTACTCAGAAACTGCGCCGCTTCTTGAAGAAAAAGCTGCCCAATTATATGATTCCCTCTACCTTTGTGATACTCAAAGCCCTCCCCATAACCCCTAACGGCAAGGTAGACCGTCGTGCCTTACCTGCACCATATCAGGCACACCCTGAACTAGATAAGGGCTTTGTCGCACCCCGTACTTCCACAGAAGAAGTTCTGGCAGCGATTTGGGCGGAAGTCTTGGGACTTAAACAGGTCGGTGTCCACGACAACTTTTTTGAATTGGGCGGACATTCCTTGCAGACCATACAATTGGTATCAAAGATATCAGTAGCAATGCACTTGAATTTGTCTGTTAAGCTTCTATTCTCGCACCCTACCATTGCTGAGCTAGCGGATGAACTTGAGAATCTTCTCCAGAAGCAGGAATGTCCCAAGCCAGGGTCTTCAAAATCTGTCTCTGATTCAGTCCAGACTGCATCTTTTGAAAATCTTCCCCTACAACAAGCTTCCCCTTTCTTCCAAGTAGAACGCCGCTCTTTGCTTTCCTTATTTGCCACCGGGAAGATTGCCCCTGTCGATGCAGTTGCCCTAAGTTATTTAAACATCAACGCCTCTTACTTTGAAGAAAAAGGTCTGAGTCATGATGATCTTATTTACAACTGTCTTGACAACCTTCCTGTCATAACTAGTATCATTGAAACCCCTTGGGGGCGCATTGCTAGTTTAATGCTGCCTCGGTTTAGTTTTGAACTTTACAGTAACCGAGAGGATATAATCAATCTGATTGTCGAAGCCTTGGAAATTGCTGGACGACTCGGTGCTCGGACTGTTTCTTTAACTGGTCTTATCCCCTCAGCAACCGATTATGGTTGTGCAATTACCAAAGCAATTGTGGATTGGCAGAATTTACCGATGATTTCGACGGGTCATGCTACAACCAGTTCTGCTGTTGTCCTAGCAGTAAAGAAAATTTGCGCTGCAAGTGGGCGTAACATTGCTCAAGAACGAGTTGGATTCATAGGTTTAGGTTCTGTTGGGATTAGCTCTCTTCGTCTCATGTTGAACTGTTTGCCGCATCCAGAAGAAATAACGCTTTGCGATGTCTATACAAAGCTCGGCTTCCTCGAAAAAAATCGGCAAGAAATCGTCAGCGATTTAGGTTTTAAAGGAGTTGTGCGTATAGTAGCATCACAGACACAAGTTCCAGATGAATTTTACGAGGCAACTTTAATAATTGGCGCGACCAACGTACCTGATGTCCTAGATATCACACGGGTTAAACCTGGAACTCTGATTGTTGATGATTCAGCTCCCCACTGTTTTGTATCAAAACTTGCTATTGAGCGATTTCAGGCACAGGAAGATATTCTCTTTACCGAAGGAGGCGTATTGCGCTCGCCACATCCCATCACTCGTTTGAGGTATTTACCACGATATCTGGAAAAAATTATGAGTCCAGCCGAAATGGAGGATTTTTTTAAAGGTAATCCCTTCAACATAATGGGCTGTGTTTTTTCCAGTCTACTTTCTTCTTGCTTCGATCTTAAGCCAACTGTAGGAGTATTGGATTGGAGAACATCTGTTGATCACTACGAATTTCTCAGTAGGTTAGGGTTTCAGGCTGCTGACTTGCATTGTGGGGACTATACGCTGCCAGAAGAATCAATTCGGAACTTTCGGCAACGTTTCGGCAATTCATAAAATTTTCCTCGGTGATATAGCACTACGCATTGATGTTAGGACAATACAATTGAGTAAAAAGGCAATACCTGATTCAGAATTCCTCGAAGAGTTACGCCGTCTCAATGGTACACCCCAAGCGGTGCTAGAGAATGCCGAACTGATGCAGTTTGTGCTGCCTATCCTGCGATCGGATTTTGCGGTACTTGAAACCTATGTTTACACCCCTAAGTCACCCCTGAATTGTCCGATTTCCGCCTTTGGGGGTTCAGATGATCCAGAAGCGACCTGGAATGATTTGGAAGGGTGGCGGATTCATACCAGGGCTGCATTCTCATTGCGTATGTTGCCTGGAGATCACTTCTTTTTGCATTCAGCCGAGAGGTTGCTGTTGCCAATTCTTGCCGAGAATTGTCATTGACAAAGCGTGCGATCGCCTCTACTGTCTCTGAGCTGCGATCGCTAATTTGGTTCCCTCAATTTGACGCAACCGATCCATCACGCTCACCACCCGACCATGATCGACTTTTTCATCAGCATTGACAATGACAAGGGATTCACTATTCGGCACAACTAAAGCGCGAACGGCTTCTTCAAGCGCCTCTAATTCAATCGACTGGCGATTCAGTGCAATTTTTCCATCGGGCTGAATCGTAACCGTAATTTCAGTACTCGGCTGATTTTGGGCAGTTGTAGCATTCGGTAAATTCACTGACAACCCTTCTGAACGGGTCAAGTATAGCGTCGAGATAATGAAAAATGCCAAAATCGAGAAAATCACATCGATCATCGGCACGATGTTGATTTCCCCTGGCTTCTCTGACTCATCTGGAAGCCGCATAAACATCTCTCCTTTGCTCATATTGACGACGATAAAGCAGTTCTAACTGACCGCCATATTCCTGAATCAACGCCAGTTGTCGCTGATAAAGTCCTCGGAACATATTGGCGAAAAAGAGGGTAAAAATTGCCACAACCAGCCCCATGACGGTTGAAACCAAAGCTTCGGAAATTCCACCCGTGACTCCCGTCGTGCGGGTTCCCCCAACATCACCAATATTCAGGGAAGAAAACGCTGTTATCAAGCCCAAAATCGTTCCCAAAAGACCGAGGAGAGGAGAAATACCAACAATCGTATCAAACACGGTATTAAATCGCTTCAACGTTGGCAATTCTGCCTGAGCTGCACTCTCTAAAGCCAGACGGAATTCCTCTGGGTTCGGGTTATCGAGTTCTAACGCTTCGAGAAAAATCTTGGCAATCGGCAAATCAGCATTCTGCTGTAGATAGTTGATAGCCGCGTCTGGCTTTTCTCGGTAAAGCTTCAGAACGTCTTTCACAACTCGGCGTTGCCGACGAGTGACTCGAAACCAAAAAAACAATCGCTCTACAATCAGGGCGACTGCCGCCAGGGAAAATAGGAGTAGGGGCCAAGCGACGATTCCGCCTGCCTGGAAAAATGGAATAATGGGCATAGCCTCTCTTGCAATTATGATTCAACAAGCTCAGCCAGCTTTCCGGCGTACCGTGGGAGTACAAGCTGATAATTATTTTCAATAGATGTATTGCTAAATCGGTTTCCTTGTCAAGTAGTTGAGCAAAATATTTTTCGTTACTCAAGAGTCGCCAGGATGTTTAGCGATCGCTTCCCCAGACTAAACCACGGAGAATAGGGCTTTTCGCGACTCTTGGGGAAAGCAAACTTCTACGATTACCGGAAATCTTTCCACTTGACAGGGGGAGTAAATTGTTATATTTAAGCAAATTTGTTGAAAATAACTTTCAAAAATTTTTTGTGGATATTCGTGACTAGGCTTGCCATGTTATACTTGCCAAGTTCATTTATTGTTTCACCGTTAATGCAACTTATATGCAATAATCTGGAGTGGTTGAGACGATAGGCGCTTGAGTAATCAGGGAAGGTGCGTAGCGTATGAGCATATCAAGCTTCTGTATAGAGCAGCACAAAAAGGAACAAGAGACTCTCAAAAAGTTTCTCGTCTATAGCTTCGCCGGGAGCGCGGTACTGCATATAGTGCTAGCCCTTGGCATAAGCTTGGCTTGGGAAACAAGACCAGAACTTGCCGAAGACCCCATTGAAATCATACTTGTGGAGGAACCCGAAGTACCTAAGGCAGAAGAACAACCTCTAAAAGAGACTCCAAAGCCAAAGCCAAAACCAAAGGCAGTTGAAACCCCAACTCCACCGCAACCGACAAAAACGCAGATACCAGAGCCAATTAAACCGCAGCAACGGGCGGAAGCTTTGCCTCAAAAACCCGTCAAGCAACCCGTACCCGCTATACCAGCAACACATCAAAGAGCCGTAACGCCATCTGCACCCACCTCAGTAGAGCCACCCACTGAACCCATAAGGGAACGCAGACCCGTTGTCACACCTCCCTCAGAACCGATTCGTGAACCCTCAGACCCGGCTCTATCACCACCTGAACCCGTAGCCATCAATAATTCAGCACCGCCACGCCCAGAGAACAATTCTCAACCGCTTCAGACTGACTCAGACGTAGAAAAACTTAGAGAACGCTTAAGCGAACCAACGACGACAGAATCAACAGCGCCCCCCAATGATGACGCCTCTGAAGCCAACCCCACATCCCCAGGTGCAGTGGCAACCAATCCCTCAGCTCCCCCACGACCCAGAGGAGTTTCTGGAATACTTTCTGATGCGTCAAAGATTACCGAAAACATTAGAGAGCGCTTGGGCGATAGTTTTTCCCCATCGACAGATTCTTTAAGTGATATTGCTAACCCTGGCTCACCAGGAGCAGTGGCGACCAATCCCTCAGCCCCCACACGACCAAGCAGTAGTTCCCAACCGCTTTCAGGTTCTTCTTCGGGTTCCCAACCATTCAGAGAAAGCTTGGGCGGTGGCAGTTCTGGCGAACGAGCTTCATCAAGTGAGGGCGACTCAATAGCTAATCCTGGAGTACCAGGAGAAGTGGCAACGAATTCCTCAGCTCCCCCACGACCCCCAGGCAACTCTGAGTCACTCCCTGTTTCCTCAGCAGAAGGTTGCACGGCTACAAGGAAGCCGGAATTTCCATCATCACTAGCCAATCAAGGCATCGAAGCGAGACCCGTTGTCGAATTAATCGTCGATGAAAAGGGCAAGGTAATCGAGTCGAAGCTTGTAGAACCCAGTTCTTATCCTGCTATTAATCAAGCTGCCCTTGAAACTGTAACAAGTGTGAGTTGTCCAGCACGAGGCAACCGCCGTCGAGTACGAATGGGAATTAGTTTTGCTCAGCCGGGAACTGACTTTCAACGGGAAGCCCATCAACGCGCCGAAAAGCTAGAAGAGGAACGTCGAGAACGAGAACAGCTAGAAGAGGAACGTCGAGAAAGAGAACAGCTAGAAGAGGAACGTCGAGAACGAGAACAGCTAGAAGAGGAACGTCGAGAAAGAGAACAGCTAGAAGAGGAACGTCGAGAAAGAGAACAGCTAGAAGAGGAACCTCAACAACCAGAGCCTCAAGAGCAACTCGAACCGGAACTCCAGGAACAGATGGAAGAAGTACCTCCTCCCGAACCTAAAGAGTAAGAATGTAACCCAATGCCAGAGGCAATTCCTAAAAATAACTCAACAGTTAGCCCAATCTATTTTAATAAAGGAGGTCTTTGTCTAATGCTTCGTACTATCGGGCGATTCGGAATAACGTTACTCATTGCCTCAAGCGTAGATATTGCCAGCCATGTTATCAATCCCGCGATCGCAGTAGCAGGTGTCGTGACCTTACCCGATGGGGGTCGCTGCGAAGGGGCAATGAGCAACGGTAACCTCAACGGTGAAGTCGTCTGTGAATACGCGAATGGCGATCGCTATGAAGGAAACTTTGTAGATGGTAACAAGAAAGGTCAAGGCATCTACACCTTTGCTGATGGCGGTCGTTATGAAGGTGAGTTTAGCAACGACCAACCCAATGGCAAAGGTGTCCGGGTGTACGAAAATGGCGATCGCTACGAAGGGGAGTTTAAGGATGGTCAGCCTAACGGTACGGGAACCTACATTAGCGCCGATGGCGGTCGCTATGAGGGACAGTTTACGGATGGTAATCCCAGCGGTACGGGAGCCTTTATTTTAACCAATGGCGATCGCTGTGAAGGGGAAATTCAAGACAGTAGTCTTAATGGGATGGGGGTGTGCGACTATGCGAATGGCAATCGCTATGAAGGTGAACTGAGTGATGGTAAGGCGAATGGTCAAGGAGTTTACACCTTCTCTGAGGGGGGGCGCTACGAAGGAACTGTTAGCAATGGTCAGTTCAATGGCAAAGGGGTTCGGGAATATCCCAATGGCAATCGCTACAAAGGGGAATTTAGTAACGGCAAACCCGAGGGTCAAGGGGTGTACGTTTTCGCTAATGGAAACCGCTACGAAGGTCAATTCAGTAACGGTCAATTTAACGGCGAAGGTGTTTTCACCGACGCCAATGATAATCGTTACGAAGGACAGTTTAGTAACGGTAAGTTCAACGGCACTGGAATTTATACGTTTGCTAATGGTGATCGCTGCGAAGGACAGTTCAGTGAGGGTCAGTTAAACGGCAAAGCTGTCTGTAACTATGCCAGTGGGGATAGCTTTGAAGGAGAATTCCGCAATGGACAAAGGCAGGGGGAAGGTGTCTATATTTTTGCTGACGGAACCCGTGTGGAGGGAATGTGGGAAAATGGGGAGATTCAAAATTAGTTTTCTTTTTAAGGGAATGGGGAATGGGGAATAGGTGATAGAAAGGTATGAATTCATAATTCATAACTTAAAACTCTCTAAGACTTAGAACCTAAAATCTAAACCCTTTCTAGTTGAAATGGCAATAATTGTTGATTGAAGGAAGAAGCGATTGGCAAGTGAGAGTGCTACGGTAAGAGGGAAAAGTAGGGTGCGATCGCGCCTTTTACTCCCCGTTGGTTTGTCACTGAGTCTGTTGATTCTGCTAGTCAGCTTGGTGGCAAGCATTACCTATGGTGCCGCCGATATTTCCTTCGATACTGTTTATGCCGCTTTAACCAACTTTGATGGCTCTACCGATCACCTGATTATCCGCACAGTCAGATTGCCGCGATCGCTGATTGCCATGCTAGTGGGTGCAGCCCTTGCGGTGGCAGGTGCCCTGATGCAGGGATTAACTCGCAACCCTTTAGCGTCCCCCGGAATCCTGGGCATTAATGCAGGTGCGGCAATAGCAGTTGTCATTGCTGTTTTCCTCTTCGGCTCGTCTTCCCTGAGTGTCTATGCCTGGTGTGCCTTTGGGGGGGCAGGTGTTACGGCAATCACCGTCTATTTTCTGGGATCTCTGGGTCGAGGGGGACTGACTCCACTCAACCTGACGATTGCGGGTGCGGCATTGACAGCCTTACTGTCCTCACTCACAACTGCCATCCTCATCCTTAGTCAACAAACCCTCGATGAAATCCGCTTCTGGTTAGCTGGATCGGTGGCGGGTCGGGATTTCACGTTGTTCTTACAAGTGCTGCCTTACATCGGCATTGGATTAGCGATCGCGTTTGCCTTAGGGAAACAAATGACCACCCTAACCCTTGGTGACGATGTTGCTAAAAGCTTGGGTCAACAAACCGCATGGGTGAAACTAACCGCCGCCGTGAGTGTGGTTTTGCTGGCAGGGAGCGCTGTCGCGGCGGCTGGTCCGATTGGATTTATTGGTCTGATTGTTCCCCACATCGTCCGCTTCTTAGTGGGCGTTGATTATCGCTGGATTCTGCCTTATTCTGCCATTTTTGGTGCCATCTTACTCTTGGTCGCCGATATCACTGCCAGGGTGTTGATTAGTCCTCAAGAACTGCCCGTGGGTGTCATGACTGCTCTAGTGGGCGCTCCGTTCTTCATCTATCTAGCGCGGTTCAAGGTGAGACGATGAGAAAAAGCTGGCTGATTATTCGTCCCCGACTATTGCCTATATCGTTCCGTATAGAACGGCGAGTGCCAACCGTACTACTCGTATTGGTTTTGGTTACTCTCGCGGCGATCGTTATCAATGTGGGACAGGGGGAATATCCCATCCCACCATTGGCTGTTTTAAAAACGATTGTGGGGTTGCCGACGGCTAACCCCGACTATGCCTTTATTGTAAATGTGCTGCGGTTGCCCAGAACGTTGGTCGCCTTTGGGGTGGGAGTAGGATTAGCCATCTCTGGGACGATTCTGCAAGGACTGACACGCAATCCCTTAGCCGATCCCGGCATCATTGGGGTGAATGCGGGTGCGAGTTTAGCTGCTGTCAGTTTAATCGTTTTATTTCCAGATGTGCCGCTGTTTGCCCTACCTTTGTCTGCCTTTGCTGGGGCGTTGGTTGTTGCCATCTTTATCTACCTTCTGGCTTGGGATAAGGGCAGTTCTCCCATCCGGTTAATTCTCGTCGGTGTCGGAATAGCCGCTATCCTAGGGGCTTTGACGAATTTAATGGTCACATTGGGGGAAATTAATAGTGCCAGTCAGGCATTGGTTTGGCTGGCGGGAAGTGTCTACGGACGGGGTTGGCAGCATGTCGGGGCATTATTCCCCTGGCTGGCGGTGTTTGTACCCCTGTCGTTGGCGCTTTCGATGCCACTGAATACCCTCTCCCTCGGAGATGACCTTGCCAGAGGACTGGGGGCGCGAGTGGAATGGCAGCGGGGTTTGCTATTGCTAATGAGTGCGGCAATGGCGGGCGCGGCTGTGGCTGTGGCGGGTACGATTGGCTTTGTGGGATTGATGGCACCGCACTTGGGGCGTCAGTTGGTTGGACCCAACCACGAAGGGTTAATGCCAACAGCAGCACTGATGGGTGGACTAATTATTGTGCTGGCTGATTGGTTGGCACGGGTACTCTTTGCGCCCATCGAGTTGCCCTGTGGTGCGATTACCGCCGCTGTCGGTGCCCCTTATTTTCTCTATCTGCTGGTTCGCAACCGCAAGCGATGACCCTATCTATTCATAAAATGAGCTTATTGTCAACTCGCCGACTTTCTCTGGCGTATGATGGAACACCTGTGATCACGAACCTCGACCTGGCAATTCCTGTCGGGAAGATTACGGCTTTGGTTGGACCCAACGGCTGTGGCAAATCAACACTGTTGCGGGGACTGGCGAGGTTGCTCAAGCCTAGTGCAGGTACAGTTTACCTAGACGGGACTGATATTTTCCAGCGTTCAACAAAAGCTGTAGCGAAGCGACTGGGAATTCTCCCCCAAAGTCCAGTAGCTCCGGAGGGGTTGACGGTTCGAGATTTGGTCGCTCAGGGTCGTTACCCTTACCAAAACTGGTTGCAGCAATGGTCAAAAGACGATGAAATCCTGGTGGAGAAGGCGCTTTTCATTACAGGGATAACCCCACTAGCAGACCGAGTACTGGACACGCTTTCTGGTGGACAACGGCAACGAGCTTGGATTGCTATGGCACTCGCTCAGGATACGGAGATTCTGCTATTGGATGAACCAACAACGTTCTTAGACTTGGCGCATCAAGTCGAGGTATTGGATTTGCTGTATGAGTTGAACCAGAGCGAAGGGCGGACGATTGTTATGGTACTGCATGACCTGAATCAGGCGTGTCGCTACGCCGACCATCTGGTTGCCGTGCGGCAGGGTCAAGTTTATACACAAGGAGAGCCAATGCAAGTTGTGACGGAGGCGATGGTGCGTGAAGTGTTTGGTTTGGACTGTCGGATTGTGCCTGACCCGGTAGCGGGGACGCCGATGTGTGTACCAATGGGTCGCTGGGTGTAAGTAGGTGGACACAATATAGCACTACGAGGTACGGAAAGGACATCAGTTAGTCCAAGAGGGAACAGGGAATAGGGAACAGAGAACAGTAAAGAATGTCCTAACCTGTCTTAGTACCGCTATATATTGGGGCAATTTGTTCCCGGCGTTCCCCAGTTACGCCTATTTACGAATAATGCCATGGCGGTGCAAATTTTAAGCCAAATTGGTTTACAAAATGCCTGGATTGGGGAATTTGATCGCTTTGGATTTAATACAGTATGGGTGGAAGCTTTACCGACTGTCGATAAAGCGAATTCCTCTATATTGCTGAAACCAAAAATACGCATTTTAAACAGTTACAGAAAAATCCAGTTTGGCAGAACTTGCAGTTTGTGCAAGAGAATCGCCTGTATCCCATAGGAGAAGATACTTGGGTATTTGGGAGTCCTTTGTCAGCCCAGGTACTGGTTGAAAACGTGGTTAGCGCTTTTTGATTGTGTAGGGGCGGGTTTGACAATTATCCTTTTTTGAGACCCTGATTTGACTGGGAGGATGTCACCTTTGTAGGTTAGTCCCTTGGAACGTAGACGAAGCCTTCTCGTACTCCGTAGGAGAACCCGAAGGGTAGAGTAACCCAACTCTCAGATTAGCCTGTAGGGTTTAGGTATGGCACAGTAGACGATAGCAGGTGACGATAATACCGTTAGTCTACGTCCGAACCGCTTTAGCGGTTGCTATACAAAGTTTTAAAGAGCGTGCTACAATTGACTTTGCCGTGCAGCTCATTTAAACTACCTAATTTGCTATAACCAATCTAGGAGAGCCGTAAAAAAACTGTAGTGCCATTAGCTCAAAGGACTCAATCAGGTCGATACTATATTGGAAAAGTGGAAAAGGTACTTAACAACCCTTCATTCCAACAACTAAGGGGACAAGTTAATTTAATTTTAACTTCTCCTCCCTTTCCCCTTAACAGCAAAAAAAGCTATGGCAATATGCTTGGAGATGAATATCTGGAGTGGTTTACTTGTTTAGCACCCTTATTTGCTGAAATGTTAGCAGATGACGGTTCGATTGTGATCGAACTAGGTAATAGTTGGGAGCCATCCCGCCCTGTTCAATCTTTGCTACCTCTGCAATCACTTTTAAATTTCGTATCTCATAAAGAAGCTAATCTTCGGCTTATCCAAGAGTTCGTTTGTTACAATCCATCTCGTCTTCCCTCTCCAGCAAGATGGGTTACAGTTAAACGTATCAGAGCTGTAGACAGCTACACGCGATTGTGGTGGATTGCTAAAAGTGATGAGCCAAAAGCCGATAATTTTAAAGTGCTGCGACCCTACAGCGATCGCATGAAGTATTTAATATCTACTGGACGATATAATGCTGGTAAAAGACCCTCTGAGCATAAAATCGGTGAAACCAGCTTTCTTAAAGACTGTGGTGGTTCTATTGCTCACAATTTATTTGAGCTTGAGGATATGGATGCTCAACGAAAAGTTCGTTTACCTAATATTTATAATGCTTTCTCTTTTTCAAATAGCAATTCTAATGATTTTTTCTCTCGAACTTGTAAGAAAAAAGGAATTACCCCTCATCCGGCTCGGATGCCTATGGGTCTAGCCGCTTTTTTTATTGAATTTCTTACTGAACCCAGTGATTTAGTTTTAGATCCATTCGCCGGAAGTAATACAACTGGATACGCTGCTGCAAGGCTTAATCGTCGATGGTTGGCAATAGACGCAGAAGAAAAATATGTAGAACAATCGAGAATTCGTTTTAAAGACCCTGCTCTAAAACAGACAATATAAAACTATGGGTATTAGCACACAACTAACACAGATAAACTTATTCAAAAGAAATAAGAGGAGTCAAGAATGGGAAACTGGACACTTTGTCGGTCGTCCATTCAGATTAAGCTATGCAAAGGCGGAAATCTTGGTAGCGGATGCGTGGAAGCAAAGAGCTAAAGGTATTCCTCAAGGTTGCTTTTTGCTTGCTTACTACGACAATAAATTTGATGCTTCAGCTAATTCTGAAGCTATTCTACTTCGTGTTCTTCAACCGACTAAATTACCGACCGACCAAGAAGTAATTAGTAGTATGGTTGAGTATTACAAAGATGATATCGACACACGGACAGGAGAGATAAAAAGTTCTCAGCTAGATAGCTATACTCGATACGAATTCTCTTTTAGTGGGTTAGAGTGTTCTGTGCTAGGTTCTTTTTATGTTGACAGAGATGGCCAGACTCGTTTTGGTGCAGATTTAGAAAACTTCTACAGCGCACACAACTATTCCGTAATTAAACCTTCTGCCGATATTTTAAAAGCCATTGTCAATTACCGAGAGAACAGTACACCTGGAGGTACTGGAGACATCAAGATTGGCAAAGTTCGTTACAGTTCTAGCCGACGCTTTCAGCAAGAAGAAGATGATGTTTCAGTTTTTGTGCAAGCCCCTGATTTTGCTGGAAAGCGAACTGCTCTTTTCGGAATGACTCGGACAGGTAAATCTAATACTCTTAAAAAAATCATTCAAGCTTGTACTGAAATGAGCAGTAATGCTCCGCTGAAACTTGATGAAGATCGCGAGTCTTCAGAAGAAGTTCTCAAACCTTTGACTGACAACAACAATCCCAAATATCCTATTGGACAAATAATATTTGATATCAATGGAGAGTATGCTAATCCCAACCTCCAAGATAGAGGGACTGCAATTTTTGACTTGTATCAAGCAATAACGGTTCGATACTCAACCGTTGCTAAGCCTGGTTTCTTGGAAATGAAAGTTAATTTTTTCTTGGAAATTGAGAGTGGCTTTGAGTTAATTAAATCTTATCCAACGATCCAAGATGACAATACTCGATTTGTAACAAATTTTAAATCAGTGGATTTAAGTCAACCTGAAGATTATCAAACTAACCGATCGGCATCTACACGGCATGATCGACGGGTGGCAGTTTATCTTTGTTGTTTACACAAAGCAGGGTTTAAAGCTTCACAGGATTTTCGAGTCAGGTTTACGGCTAATCGTGATGTTCGTAGTGCTGTTCAACCCAATGTTGATCCAAGCAGAGGAATGACTCTCGAAGATGCTGCAAATTGGTGGGAAAACCTTTGGCATATATATGACGAGAATCCTGTTTTCCAAAATTATAGGCAAAACAATGGACGTGAATGGGCTGATGACGATCTTAAGTCTCTTCTAGCAATGTTGACCAGAAGAAGCACTCCAAAAGGAGCCATGCACAATGGTTATAGAGTGCTTAAGCCTGTTATAGATCAACATACTAGCACCTCTCAGTTGCCTTATGATCAAGACATCCTAGAGAGACTCAGACAAGGCAAGATTGTCATTGTGGACTTATCTTTGGGCGATCCTAAAATTCAAGCTATGTTCAGCGAAAGAATCTGTAGGCGAATTTTTGCTGATGCAGTAAACCGTTTTACTAGCACTAAACCAAATAATTTTGTTCAATTTTATTTTGAAGAAGCACATAACCTTTTTCCCAAGAAAGATGACAAAGATTTGTCACAAATATATAATCGCCTAGCTAAAGAAGGAGCAAAATTACACTTAGGATTAGTATATGCAACTCAAGAAGTAAGCTCTGTTAGTAGTAACATACTTAAAGCAACTCAAAACTGGTTTATTTCACATTTAAATAATGAAGACGAAATCAAAGAACTAAGGAAATATTACGACTTTAGCGACTTTACAGAAGGTTTAATTCGATTTAGCCAAGATACAGATAAAGGTTTTGTCCGGATGAAAGCATATAGTAATGCCTTTGTAATTCCAGTTCAAATAGATAGATTTCCTCCTGAAGATTAATGTTTGCCGGAGTAGCTTTTAGTTATGGGATATCAAAGCCGAAATAATCGTCGTCCGTTTGAATCTGCTAGTAAAGCTTCACATCGTTACATAATTAACGATTCAGAGGTAAAAGCTCTAATGAAGCGGATACATGAACCGCCAAGTCCAGAAGATGTTCCAATAGAAAATGTGAGTGTAGATGTTGACTCCGATCCCTATAATCCAGTAGAAGCAATTATTGCGGTAGATGGTGGATATACAGAAGCTATAATTAATCAAGATTTTCCTTCACGCACTATACACTTTTTGCAATTTGGCGCACTATGTTTTAGCTTAGAAGACCTTGCTGAAGTAGATGCTAGTGCTTTCATTGCACCAGAGGATATGTCTAAGCTGAAAAGGATTCAAAGGTTAAAACTTGCTCTACCTACTAGAAATGTATGTTTTAAGGATGCAAGTACGTTAAAGGAAAGTGTTTTAAAAGCTATCTTTGAGTTTTTTAGTAAAAACACCCTAGATGAAAATCAAAGCCTCATAGATACTCTAGCTTGGTTCATTTTTAGACGTTACAAGTTGAATAAGAAGACGGAAGAGCAAAAGCATTGGAATTTAGCGACTAATCCCCTCACTTTAGAAGGAAAGAATGTTGTTCTTCGAGAGCAAGATATGGATAGTAACTACACATTTCCTTGTCCAGAAACCGGAGGCAGGATTTATTTAACTGATATCTTCCGTCTTCACGAAGTCATTGATGAAGAAACAGGTGCAGCAGGAATACTAGGATATTTAGTTAATACCGTCGAGCATCTAATCATAATCCATATCATACGACAGTTGATCAATGTGCAACCAGATAAACTAAAGCAAGTTTTCTTCATTAAAGATGGCTCAACTGGATTCTTCGGACAAACGGCATTACTTCACGACCCAATGAAAGACCTAGTGAATTGGCTTTTAGACAAATATAATATCTTGTTGGCAGGTTTAGAAAAGAGTGGAGCTTTTGTTGACCATGCTCAAGCGATTCAGAAAAAACTGGAACCCGGACAAGCACTAATTTTGACTGATGACTATATCTATCGTTACATCCTGCCTGGTTCTGGAGATCCTAATCGACCTTATGCTTCTACTAGCAATTATGGACACAAGGTTATTTTCAAGACTAAAGAGGGACAAATGTACGTTGTTTCAGTTCCAGCGCGTGAACTAAAAAAGAATCCTACTGAAGCTGATTTACCTAACTTGCAGGTTATACTTAAGAATGTAGAAGCCTTACGTTGCGATATGTATGATTCGGCTCTCTTCCCAGTAGCACTGGTCAATAAGCTAGTCAGCCTTTCTGCTCATCCTAGCCAACGCATTCTCCAAAAATTTGCCAGTCAGTCTGTTTCTAGGTAAACTCTTAAAGAAGATTTACAGTACAGAAATAGATATTTTTTTAGGAAAAATGAATAATTGGCAAGAACAAATTGAAATCAACCCTAATGTCTGTCATGGTAAACCTTGTATTAAAGGAACCCGCATTATGGTTTCAGTCATCCTGGATAATCTGGCAGAAGGATTGACATTGGCAGAGATTGTTGAAGACTATCCACCGTTGACGGTAGAAAACGTGCGCTCTGCGATCGCTTATGCTGCCGCATTGGTGAGAGAAGAAGAGCTGTTACCTTTGCGACAAGGATAATGTTAGTAAAATTAGACGAAAATCTTAGTATTACCCATGCAAGGTTTCTGCGAGATCAAGGTTACGATTGCGATCGAGTTACTGATGAAGGATTGTCCGGTGAAGATGACGAGGTTGTATGGCAACAAGCTTGTGCTGAAGGACGCTTTTTTATTACTCTAGACTTAGATTTTTCGGACGTCCGACGTTTTCCACCAGGAACTCATCCAGGAATTTTACTGTTGCGTTCTCGTCGTGGAAGTCGTCAGGCGGTGCTTGATGTTTTGGCTCGGGTTGTGCGGGAATATCCACTCACGACTTTGGCGGGTTGCCTGGTGGTTGCGGATGAAGCACAAACCCGAATTCGTCGTCCAGCTATTTGATAGTAATAGTTGAGATTGAATCGGGCAATCTTCGCCTCCAGTACGCTGACGTGCTACCACAGACTCCGAATTTTTAGCTGTGTCACGCCAAAGCTAGTTGATGTCTGTCACCCCTTCAGAGCAGATAGTCTAGGGAGGATTATCCTTGCACCTAGAGAGATGCCTTCGGGACTGGTTACGGCGTTAATTGGCGCTCCCTATTTCCTGTGGTTGCTTTATCGCAATCAAAAGTAAAATTTTAGGGAAGAGAGAAAATTTTTGAGAATCCCAGGACTATGCTTTGGGTAACTGCATAGGTTCCCAGACTTCAGAGATATAAAGGATTATGCTCCTTCCTACATAGTCCCCTCAGGCAATATCTGAGGTTTTTTTTTGACTTTTCACCTTTTTTTCACAATTGTTCGATACCTTTAATCATAGTTGTTACCCTGATGTGGAAGTGATTACCCACCCCCAACTAAAATGGCGGGGGTATTTTTTTTTGCGTTCACGAGTTTTTCACTTTGTTTGCATAATCTAGAGACATCATCGAGTTCGACAAGGATGGAAGGCTCTTTTGTAGCCGATTTCCCCCAGTTCCCTTACTGGGGGTTTTTTCAATCAATCTATGGGACAACCAGGCAGACGGTTAACCTAATCTCGGATAACCCTGATACACTATACTTTAGCCAAGTACGAGTACCAGCGACAGTAAGTACTATGGTTCAAGCCCAGTCTCAACCTTTGACCTTTGAAGAATATTTAGACCTATATCCTGAAGACGGCGGCATTTACGAACTGATCAACGGAGAAATTATTGCAGTGAACCCTAGGGGTGATCATGAAGAAGTTATCGCCTTCATTGTTGCCGAACTAAATTTCGAGATACGCCGTCAGCAGCGCCCTTATTTTTTACCCAGAACCTGCACCATCAAACCCAAAACCCTCTACATGGGCTATAAACCTGATATTGTCGTGCTGGATCGAAGGGCTATTCCAGAAGAACCCCTCTGGAAACCAGCCTCTACGATTACCCAAGGTTCATCCGTACCATTAGTTATTGAAGTCGTGAGTACCAATTGGCGCGATGACTATGGTCATAAATTAACCGACTACGAAGCCTTAACCATCCAAGAATACTGGATTGTTGACTATCTTGGCTTAGGAGGGCGTCGCCATATTGGTTTTCCCAAGCAGCCAACGTTGACGGTATGCGAACTGATTGATGATGAATATCAAATTCGCCAATTTCGAGGCGATGACAAAATTATCTCAAAAACGTTTCCGGAATTGACTTTAACCGCCGCAACAATTTTTGCCCCAGGGAGAACCCTATAATCCCAATAAGTAGGTGGATACAATTAAAGTTAACGGTTGAGATTAGGGAACTCTTAACAGGGAACAGTAAGGGTTTGAGGGCGATTTACTTGCACTTAATTAGCGTGCCGTTTTATGCCAGTCCGACTACTTACTGCAAGGAAGGCATTGCCGTGCCCCTACGATAACCCAGAATTCAATGGCACGCTCAGATGAGGCTGGTGGGCAATGCCCACCCTACGGTATATCAAGGGTTTTGGCGATCCTCAAATGCACGCTTTTCAGTGCCATTGAACCCAGGGATAATTGATTGGGTAGGGACACGATACTATCGTACCCTGATAGCTGTGGTGTCTTGTTCATCCTTTATTTTTAACGACAAGCCGTCGCACCCATCGCCAAGCTTTAATTGTTACCTCCTCCAGCCAAAGCATACCCACATCCAACCATTCCATGATTTCCTCTAAGGGGTGTTTAACATACCCTGTGGGAATTGCTTGAGTTTCAATCCAGTCGGGTGCTGGTTCGATATCACTCGTTGAGGAATGGTGAATGGGTTGTTCTGGAATGTTTTGAGTGTTGAGTGTTAGAGAGGTTGAATGGGTTAATAGAGTAGGAGAATTTGTAGGAGTTTGCTCTAAGAACGTAGCCGGAGATACCTTGACAAATACTCGATTTTGTGAATTATTCGATAATCCCGTGATTAATGAATTTTGTAATGGAACTGGATAGAAAAGTGGGCTTGTCGGGTTAACCGTTTGCCTCTGGAGTTTTCGATCCGTTACAGTCAGTTTTCTTGGTTTTTTGGAGAAACTTAAACGCTGGAGAATAGCACCAATGGAGTTTTGCCAGATGGCAGTTTTTTTGAGTGTAAACCCTGGGGGAAGTGAGGTTGGGTTGGGTTGCGGTTTTCCCTTCAGCCAAATGGAATCAGTGACAAAAGGATTCGGTGTGGAAGTGGGTTCTGGATCGCCAAATAAATCATCCCAGGTTAACCACGGATCGGGTTCATTCGTATAGGAGAATGCTGTCCCCGGAAGGGTTACGGAAGCGGTTGAGTTAATGAATCGTTGGTTAATATCCTCGGTGGGGTTAATCGAGGTTGCTTCTTGTTGGCGGAATCGGTGAGAACTACCCTGACCAAAAAAGTAGTCGATCGCGGCGTAAATTAATCCTACCAGCCAAAAGGGGTGAGATTCTGATGTCTCGGTTGGATTAGCTGGCTCTCGATAGGTGATGAATGAGGTTTTGAAGGTTTGCAGTAAAGTTTGGCTACGTTGACGGAGTGCGATCGCGACGTGATTGGATCTTTGTAAAGGGTGCGATTCCCATTGGGCAATAGTATCATCGATCGCGGCTAATGTTCCCCCCGGTGCAAATTGTTTCAGCCAGGAATAGGCAAGGTTTTGGGGGCTCTTGGCGCCAGATGCGGGTTCTGAGAAGGTAGACTCACCAAAGAGATTAATCGCGATCGCAACGGGACTGGTTTGTACCCATGCCATGAGTTGCCAGAATAGTCTTAAGGGGAGAAACAGAGAGGGTTTAGCCAAGTGACTGAGTTGGCGTTGCACCCCAGAAGTCTTTAAATTATCAACTAAACGCCACTGACGATAAAGGTTAGCCAGTTCCCAGCTTATTTTAGCGGCTAATTTTTGCTGTTGTTCTGGGGTGAGGATATCCAGAATTTCATTAGCGACGGAAACGAGAACTAGAGTTCGGGTGGAGAGGAGGGTGGCTACGCCTTGAATTTCTACCCGTGAGGATGTGGAAATATTCTGATTCGGGGATGAGGTATCGGTTATTTTATTAAGGTCTATTCTAATAAGCCTTGGCGAATGGAATTCGCAGCCAGACAAACCCAGTCCGCCGACGCTTCGGTAAGCTTCGTTAACGCGGACTGGCGGAACAAGGATTTGGGAACCCGCGAAGGCGGGTTTCGTTTGTGTAGCTGCGGTTTTAACCGCCCTATTGAGAATGGTGCAAGATGTGAGTTGTGACTGAGATGGTTCAGGTAGAAGTAAAGTTTCAACTTGCTTGAGAACCTGTTGAATCGGGGTATCAACAGCAGGCGGTTGTTCTGGGGGTTGGGTTTGGGTTAAAGCTTTTAATCGAGTCCATCCCGCTTTTGCTTCTGCCGGAAGTTGCCGAACAGCCGTGAGACTGCCTTGGACAACCATATATATAGGATAGAGGAGAATCTGTGTTCCCCAAACTGCCGCTACTTTCAGATGTCGGATTGCCCGTTCACCGCGATCGATGAATCGGCGAGAATGATGATTGATAAGATTGAACAATCGGCTGCGATAGCGACCTGGGGTAGAAGCAGACATAGTGATGCAAGCAGAAGCAGCGATGACTCATTTATTATTTCATACTGTGACATGCACCCGGGGACAAGATACCCAGAAACTTAATCATCAGCCCAGAGTTCAAACTCCGGGCTAAGAGCTACTGTCCATTAAAATGGACTAAAATTCTTATCCAGTCGTCTAAAGACGAATGCAAGCTTTTGGTTCCTTGGGTTTAAACCCAAGGCTGATTAATGCGACTTTGTTATTTAAAACTTTCTTGATCCTAATTGCTAGTTACTTTTATCATTCCTTACCATGTCTCCATTAACATCCCTGTCTGAATCTATCGCTAAACTTCGCGCCTTAACTCAGATGAATGTGCAGACTAATTGGAAATTGTGGTCTGAAGATCTGCCTCTGGAGGAGATAAGTAACCCTATTTTGGTAAACGGCTTAAGTGTTGAACTCAATGATAAGGGTTATATTATCTGGTCAGCGGGACGTCAAGTTATTTGGTTGGGTCAACAATTTATCATTCCCCAGGATTTACAAGGTTATCCTTTAGCTGGATTAACCTTACGACTAGCGCTGACATGGTGGGCGGAAGATGCCAAGATTTTTGTGAATGGTGAGTTAGTCCAAGAAGGAGACTTATTTGATTCTTCAGATAGAGTCCTCCTAAGTTCAGCCGTTAGTCCTGGGGAAACTATTACCGTCATGTTGCGGTTAGTGAGTCCGGGTCATGATATTGGCGGCTTAATGCGGTCTTTCTGTATTTATGAATCAACGCATTCCATTGATCCTGGATTTGTTGCTGATGAATTAACCGTATTGCGGAACTATTTAGAAGCCTTTGCACCAGAAAAATTAGAAACACTGGCTGATGCTGTGGCTGAGATTGACTGGCAGAGGGTATCCCATGCCGATCAGTTTACGCGATCGCTAACCCAATTGCGCCAAACTCTGCTATCCAAAAATATAACCCCTAACGCTACATTTCACCTACTTGGTCATGCCCATTTAGATATGGCTTGGTTATGGTCTACTCAAGAAACCTGGGATGTTGCAGTGCGAACCTTTGAATCGGTTCTCAGTTTACAGCAAGACTTTCCTAATTTAACCTATTGTCATACTACACCCGCCCTTTATGCCTGGGTAGAACAGAATCGTCCCGACTTATTGACCAGAATACAACAACAAGTGATGGCAGGTCGCTGGGAAATTCTTGGGGGGATGTGGGTTGAACCAGAATTAAATTTAATTGACGGTGAATCCATTGTCCGGCAAATTCTTTATGGTCAGCGTTATACCCAAGAAAAATTCGGTCTAATTAGTCAAATTGCCTGGGTTACGGATAGTTTTGGCTTTAATTGGCAGTTACCTCAATTTCTTAAACAAGGGGGAATCAACTATTTTGTTACCCAAAAGCTGCATTGGAATGACACCACTCAATTCCCCTATCACCTCTTTTGGTGGCAATCACCGGATGGGACTAAAATTCTCAGTTTAATGTCGCCGCCTAATATTACCGGAGTCATGGATACCAATCCAATTACCATGACAAATTATGGGATTAATTGGCAAAAGCAAACAAAGATTAAGGATGTATTTTGGTTACCTGGTGTAGGCGATCATGGCGGTGGTCCCACCCGCGATATGTTAGAAGTGGCACAGCGTTGGCAACAGTCTCCCTTCTTCCCCAATTTAGAATTTACCACCGCGTTGAAGTATTTGCAGAATCTTGAGAATCAGTTAGAAGAGATGGGAGATAGGGAAAATAGGGAAGATATGAGAGATAGAGGAGATGAGGGCGGGTTTAGTCACATCAGGGTAACAAATAACGATAGTAGTGAAACCCGCCCCTACAAATTACCCATTCCTAATCCAATTTGGAATAACGAACTCTATCTAGAACTCCATCGCGGCTGCTATACCACCCACGCTGATCAAAAACGTTGGAATCGTCGCTGTGAAGGATTACTTTACCAAGCCGAACTCTTTGCCTCTCTCGCCACCCTAATCACTCAAAAAAACTATCCTCAATCTCAACTAGAAACCGCATGGAAAAACGTTCTCTTTAATCAATTTCACGATATCTTACCCGGAACCTCCATTCCCGAAGTCTTCATTGAAGCTAACCAAGCATGGCAAAACGTCGAGACAGTAACCCAAGACATTATAGCCGAATCCCTAAGTGCGATCGCGTCCCAAATCACCCTCCCCTCACCCCCCCACCCCAACGCCCAACCCCTAATCATTTTCAACCCCCTCAACTGGCAACATTCAGAACTCATTACTATCTCCCTCTGCGCCCCTCTGCGCGAACCTCTGCGAACCTCTGCGTTGGAAAAACAGTTCCCAATCACCAACAATCAAACCTGGCAACTATACGATAGTGACGGCGAAAAAATCCCCAGCCAAACCTTAGTCAGGGCGAGTTTTGAACAAAATTTATCATCAATAGCCAAACAAGAATCCCTAAACCAGCCCCGACAAACCCATCTGCTATTTCAGGCTAAAGACATCCCCGCAATCGGCTATAAAATAGTCTGGATTTGTCCCACTGATACTCCCCCAGAAAACGATAACCCCAATCCCAATAAAGAATTTATCCTCGAAAATGAATACCTGCGAGTTATCGTCGATCCAAATACTGGCGACTTAAGCAGCATCTTTGATAAACAAAACCAGCGAGAAATATTAAGCGGTGCAGGGAATCAACTGCAAGCCTTTGAAGACAAAGATCAATATTGGGACGCCTGGAATATTGACCCCAATTACCATCAGCATCCCTTACCACCAACCCAACTGCAATCGATTCAATGGCTAGAACAAGGAAATCTGCGATCGCGTCTTCAAGTTATTCGCCAATTAGGACAATCCCAGTTTTGCCAAGACTACATCCTGACATCAGATTCACCCATACTTAAAATAGCCACAACCGTAGATTGGCAGGAACGCCAGGTATTAGTCAAAGCCGCATTCCCCTTAAACCTAGAAGCCGACTACGCCACGTATGAGATTCCCTGCGGCGCAATCCAACGCCCCACCAAACCCCAAACCCCCGCAGAACAAGCCAAATGGGAGGTTCCAGCATTGCGTTGGGCGGATTTGGGTGATGAAACTTATGGCGTGAGTCTACTCAATGATTGTAAATACGGCTATGACGCCCAACCCTCTCAACTCCGATTAACTTTACTCAAAAGTCCAATGTGGCCCCATCCCGATGCCGATCGCGGAATTCACCACTTCACTTACGCCATTTATCCTCATTCGGACACTTGGCAAGCCGCGAGAACCGTTCAGCGAGGGTATGAGTTAAATTTCCCCCTGCAAGTCGTCAGGCTGGAATATACGGCGACAGAGGGGGTTAAGTCGTTGCCCCCTGGGGGTTCCTTGCTGGAGTTATCGGCGGAAAATTTGGTGGTAATTGCGTTTAAGCGATCGCAAGATAATCCACAACGGTGGATTCTGCGGTGTTATGAATGTCAGGGAGAGGAAGCGGAATTCTTGTTAAATAGTGATTTAGGGTTGGCGATAGATGCTTCCGTGGATTTGTTAGAACGTCCTGTGGATCAGTCTCCCGAGTCCCCGACGCTGCAAGCCTTGAGGATAGCACCTTGGCAGATTCGGAGTTACGCGATCGTTCAAACTTAAATGGGAGTTGAATTAAAATAAACTCATACAGAGTTGCGCTCAAACGTAGTAGATAAGGGGAGCAGGGGACGAGAAAGTTATCTCTTTGAATGCAACTTGGTATCAAACTCTTATCCAGTCGTCTTTAGACGACTTCAGCTTTTAGCCTTGGGTTTTAACCCAAGGCGGTTGGTGAGACTGAGCCAGCCATGCCAGAATCTACGCTTCATCCTCAGTTTAAGGCAAGAAAGCGCAAGCCTCTACAACAATCGTTATTATTGCCCAGAACGTAACAACAAAAGACAGATTAATCCTCTGTATCCTTCTCAACTGCTGGATTCGGAGAAACGATTAGCCGTCTACGCCCAAATTGTTGGAGTTAAGGGGAATCAATGTATAGGAGGCTACGGCAGACAGAACCTGGGTTTCCCAACCTAATGTAGCAACTCCTATCTTGAGAAAAACTTCATCAACTCTTTACATTATCGCGGCATTATTTTAATAAAAGATAATAAGATGTTACAAAAGAAGAGGATGCACCTTATCTTCTCTGAAATGTTGAGCAAGTCGCCCCACGCCCCAACGCTGTATTAGTCCTGGGTAGAAAAAAAGGACGTAGCTGGCTTAGCGCTTCGCGAGTATAACATAAGACATAAGACAAAGGAAAAATGACGAATGCTCAAGGACAACGGACAAATAACAAAGGCAGTATCCTGGTTGTAGATGATACTCCGGCTAATTTGTACCTGTTAACCGATATGTTATCCAAGCAAGGGTACAAAGTCAGGACTATCCCCAGTAGCATTCTGGCGCTCAAAGCTGCCAAAGCCAATCTCCCCGATTTGATTTTGCTGGATATTGTCATGCCACAGATGGATGGCTATCAAGTCTGTCAATCCTTGAAAGCAGATGATAAAACTAAAGATATTCCGGTTATTTTTATCAGCGCGTTGAAAGAAGGGTTCGATAAAGTTAAAGCCTTTGAAGTGGGTGGGGCAGACTATATCTCTAAACCATTTCAGCTTCAAGAAGTGATGGCGCGGGTCAAGCATCAATTGCGTCTAAGAACCCAAGCCAAACAACTCTTGGCTAAAAATACCCGACTGAAACAAGAGATAGTAGAACGCCAACGTATCCAAGAAAAACTCAGCCATAGTGAAGCCTCTCTAAAACAAGCCCAGACAGTTGCCCATATTGGCAGTTGGGATTGTGATTTGGCTACGGGAAAAATGACTTGGACAGAGGAATTGTTTCGCATTTGGGGACGTGATCTTCAACAGGGTGAACCCACCCATGCTGAACTGCTGGGGACGATTCATCCAGAAGATCAAGACCTGTGGAAAAACGCCGTAGACCGCGCGATCGCACAGGGGATAAAGTATAATCTTGACTTCCGCATTATCCGAGGTAAAACCCATGCTGCTGATGTGCAATCTCTCCCTAGGGGGAATCAGGGAAGTAGTGAAGTGCGCCATGTCGAGGCAAGAGGTGAACCTGTTGTAAACGAACAGGGGCAAGTGATCAGACTCTTCGGAACAGCGATGGATATTACTGATCGCAAACATGCCGAGATGCTGCTGACTGGACAGAACCAGATTCTGAAACTGATTGCCTCTGATGTACCTCTCCCAGACATCCTGGACGCTTTGGCGAGGTTCGTTGAGGAACAATCGGGAAAAATGCGATCGGCGTTTCTGTTGCTGGATCAACAGGGTAAATTGCACTTCGCCGCCGCCCCCAGTCTACCCGAAGAGTACACACAAGCCATCGATAGTCTAGCGATTGGTGCAGATGTTGGTTCTTGCGGTGCAGCCGCCTATCGTAAGGCAACTGTGATTGTATCCGATATTGCCAACGACCCGTTGTGGGTAAATTTCAGGGATTTGGCATTATCCTACGGACTTAAAGCCTGTTGGTCGATGCCGATTTTGTCGAGTGATGGGATAGTTTTGGGGACTTTTGGTGGGTATTATGACCAACCGCAGACAGCAACCGATCTCGATCAAGACTTAATCGCCCAAACAATTTATCTTGCCACAATTGCCATTGAACGCCAGCGATCGCAACAAGCTTTGCACCAGACTCAAGAACGCTTGCAGCTTGCGTTAAACGCTTCTGGGGATGGGTTGTGGGATTGGATGATCACAACGGGAGACTTTTATATTGACCAGCGTTGGAGTGATATGTTGGGATATGCGTCAGATGAACTTCCTCCAGATATCAGCACTTGGGAAAACCTGATCCATCCCGATGATAAACCTTGGGTGATGAACCTGTTACAAGCGCATTTAAAAAACTGCTCAATTCCCTACCAATTTGACTATCGACTGCTGACGAAATCCGGGACATGGAAATGGATTTGTAACTATGGTAAAGTGGTTGCTTGGGATGAGAATCGCTTACCCGTGCGGATGAGTGGGACGCATAGAGACATTAGCGATCGCAAACAAATCGAGATCGCCTTGCAGCAGTCTGAAACCAGGGAACGGGAAAAAGCCCAAGCATTGCAACAAACCTTAAAAGAATTAAAACGCACTCAATCCCAACTGATCCAAACCGAGAAAATGTCCAGTTTAGGGCGCATGGTTGCAGGTGTGGCACACGAAATTAATAACCCGACTAACTTTATCTTCGGCAATCTGACTTATGCCCGTCAATACTTCCGAGAATTACTCGCACTGCTGCAACTCTACCAAAAAACCTATCCCAATCCTACACCAGAGATTCAGCAACTGAGTGACGAGATCGACTTAGAGTTTCTCATCAAAGATTGGTCAAAGCTGATCAACTCCATGCAGTTGGGAACTCAACGCATCGAACAGATTGTGCGATCGCTAAAAAGTTTCTCAAAATTAGATGAAGCCGAGTTAAAACAGGTGGATATCCATGAAGGTTTAGATAATACGCTATTTATATTACAAAACCGACTCCGCGCCGAAGGGAATCGTCCGGAAATCATCGTGTTCAAAGAGTATGGTCAACTCCCTCAAGTTAGCTGTTATGCCAGTCAGCTAAATCAAGTATTTATTAACATTTTAGATAATGCCATTGAAGCCTTAAGCAACCAACCCGAACCCCAATGGATTAAGATCACAACTGAAGTATCCACCAATAGGATAAGCGAGACAAAGGAATTAATTCAACACTCAAAACCAGGTTCCCTCGAAAGTCCTGACGGGTCAAAACTGTCCCCATGTATTATTATTCGCATTGCTGATAACGGATGTGGGATGAATGAAGACGTGCGTCAGCATATCTTTGATCCATTTTTTACGACCAAGCCTGTCGGAAGTGGTACAGGATTGGGGTTAGCCATTAGCCATCAGATTATTGTGGATAAACACAACGGTAATATTAGTTGTGTTTCTAGTCTAGGGAAAGGAACAGAATTGATGATCGAGATTCCCTTAAACTTGGGAGAACTATCCTATAGCCCCTTTGAGTAGATCGGTCTAAATCAACTCAACGATATTAAATTTCATAAACAACATTCAATCCCTTACCAATGGCAAAGGACGAATTACTGGAGAAGCGAGTTAAAAAGCGCTAATGAAGTCCGTTTTGCTGTGAGTAAAATCGCCCCGACAATTATAAATTTTATCGCTAGTGGCGCTAAAATCAGATTCAACACCAGACAAAGCAAAGCGATAATCGTTGCCCCTACCTGCACCAATTCCTCTGCGACATGGGTATGAATATAAACGGCGACGAGAGCGATCGCGAGAATCAGGAGAGACGGTATAATCATCGGACAGTGCCTCTATACAGGTTTTGGTGGTTATTCTGATTATCGACTAAATCCCTAAGTGAATACCTCCGTAAAAGTTCTTAATATGAATACGCTGATTGGCTGAGTTCCTAGAGTGGCGATTTACTAACCACAGTTAGTGAATTCTAATCAAGAATAAGTTAATTGTCAATTACCCACAGAACCTCTGTAGGGGCGCGACATGTCGCGCCCCTACAGAGGGTGGTTTAACTGATTTTATCTAATCAATCCTGACGCGGAAGCGGACAAAGCCAATATTATCTGGGCTAATTGTTGACACATTTCCCACATTAACTAATACTGATCCATCTGGATTATTGGGATTGGGACAGAACGTATTGACTGGGGTCAACTCTCCGAAAAATGTGCCTAAGTCTGCATCTAAGGCATTAGTTAGACGGTTATCAATTCCCGCTTGATTCAACAAAATCCCTTCACCCGGTGAAAAACTATCCGAGATAAAGGTTGTGCCTTGGGGAATCGCGTCACAAACCTGAACACCGTTAACGGTTCTCCCACCATCGGAGAGGAAGTAAATCGTGTATTCCACATCATCACCGCTTTGCAGGGTATTTTCCGCTCCTAACTGGATAATGCCCACAGGCGGACGTTGAGTCCAACCGGCTGCATCGTCATCGGGGTTAGCTGGGTCATCGTTAAAGCTGTTGAAGTCAATACCACTAATCGGTGCACCATTTCGGGTGATAGTGGTAATCCGCTTAACTAACCGCAGACGTGGATTGCCAGGACTCCCAACTGTGACAATAGTTGGCTCATCATCGCCAGTACCGGGAAGGTTACCCTGATTTTCTCCATCATCATTGATTTGGGGCAAATCTGGTGTGCCATCATCTCCTAACCCCGAAAGGGCATCGGTGAGAGAGAACTCGACAGAACCGCCATTAGATTGGGCTGTGGCTTGGTTTTGAATTTGTGTACCAGCCCCAGCCGTGACACGGACACTGTACATGATGATAACTTGACCGCCGCCAGTTCCTAATTGTCCTGGATTATTGGGATCACTCAGGTTTTGATCCGTGGTGCCGTTGAACCTGGGATTCCCCTGTACCGTAGTATTCCCGGCAGATCCACTGCCATCAGTACGCCGGAAGTTATAACTATCGGGGACAAAACTCACCTTATCGGCTTCGATTTGATCCGTGATTAAGACGTTCGTAATCGGAGCATTGGCTCCAGGGTTGGTGTAGATGATCGTATATTCGAGGGTATCACCCGTGGTCACCGCTCCACTCCCATCAGCATCGACAACCAGACGCACCGATTTACTTCCGGTAGGAGTTACAGGGCTGACAAAGTTGAGAATCGTGGGGTCGATGGGACTATTATTCGGTTGGCTGACATTACCCCCTTCCCCTACAGAATCAGGGTTTCCCGGCTCATCCCCAGAACCTGGCTGTCGGGGATTGCGGGTATCACTGGCGTCGGTGCGGACGGGATTTCCGCCAGCTCCGTCAAAGTTGACCAGCCCTTGGTTAGTAATTGGATTAGCCGCCCCCGGTAGAATCCGGGCGTTGAACGTGAGAACGACTTCACCCGTTGGCGGTAATGTTCCGGGATTGGTGAACCGAATCGGGCTACCTGTGCCGTTAAAACTGCTAGCCGGTAGGCTTGAGGCAAGGGAAAATCCGCTATTGAGATTAATTGGGTTAGAACCGTCGCGTAAGATTCGCACCTGAATCGGCAGGATTTCACTCAGAACTACGTTATTGAGAGTCCGAGTCGGGTTGGGATTGCGGACGATAATTGTGTACTCAATATCATCACCGATGGTGAGACTACCACTGTTATCATTGTCTCTCAAGAAACGCACTGATTTATTAGCGACTGGGCGCGTGGGCGTCGTTGGCTCTTCGATTGTCAACACCGTCGGGTCATCAAACCTGGGATCGGAAGGATCACCACCATTATTAGTTTGCGGTAAATCTCCAGGTCTTTGAATGGCATCAGTCGGTACAGAGCGAGTCCCGGTATTATCTTCAAAGTTAGCAACGGCTTGGTTGGTAATCGAACTTCCAGGACCTGCGGTGATTTGTGTGCGATAGGTGAATACAACTTGACCACCACCACTAGCTAAATTGCCGTCTTGTTGATTGAGGACATTGTTGGTAGGAGCTGTGCCGTTATAGTTGGGATTAGCCGTCACCGTTGTCCCAGGGGTGACATTGATGTCCAAACTGCCAGGAACAAAGCTTAAACCACTAGCTATTGTGTCTGTTACCTGGAAGTTGGTAATGTTTGTCTGAGGATCTGTGTTGGTATAGGTAATCGTATATTCCAGAATATCTCCGGTGCTAATCGAACCACTACCATCAACGTCTTCAGCTAGACGCACCGATTTGGTTCCGGCTGGATTGACGGGTGAGACAAAGTTCAGAATCGTTGGGTCGTCTGGACCCCCCGCAGGTTGGTTTACATCACCCCCCTGGTTAACAGGATCTGGGTTTCCAGGGTTGTTTCCAGATCCTTCTTCATCGGGATTGGTGGAGTCACTAGCATCTGAACGGACGGGATTTCCACCACCACCCGCATAATTGGCTAATCCTTGGTTGGTAATTGGACTGGATGAACCCGGTAAAATCTTGGCATTATAGGTTATCGTCACTCTCTCACCAGGAGGTAGGGTGCCACCATTGGTAAACTGAACAGGTTCACCGGTGCCATCAAAACTTGTATTGGGCAATGTTGGCGCTAGGGCAAATCCTAAATTATCAGGGACGTCGATATCAATATCAATTGGATTAGAACCATCCCGCAGTATGCGAACCTGAATCGGCACAATATCGCTAACCACCACATTATTAATGGTGCGAGTATTGCTGGGATTGCGGACGATAATGGTATATTCCACATCGTCACCAATAGTCAACGCTGAATTCCCATCATTATCTCTGAGGAAACGTACTGATTTATTAATTACAGGCGCTACAGGGGGCGTTCCGCCGCCAATAGGAACGCTTGTTGGGTCTTCTGGAATATTCGGATCATTGGGATTCCCTGGCGTATTGGGATCATCTGATGGTACGGGTGTTCTTACTTGGTCACTAGTCACCGTCGCTGTATTGTTAATCTCAGTGACGCCTTGGGGTAGGGGATCGTTGATGGTGACTCGGAACGTAACTGTAGCCGTTTCTCCTCCAGCGATATTTCCCACGGAACCCCCAGTGGGACTCACGAATGGTAGTGTGCCATTTACATCAGGAATCGGATTGCCATTTAATGTAGCGCTACCAGGGACATACGTGGTATTCGCGGGAATGTCTTCGGTGAGAATGGTATTGGTTGATGTTCCAGTACCTGTATTTTGAATAGTGATCGTGTAGCGCAGTTCTTCACCCGGATCAGCCGCACCATTCCCATTGCTATCGAGGGGTTCCACTGTCTTAGTGGGAACTAAGTTAACTGGGTTGGGATTAACCGTTACCGGTGTTGGATCGGGGAATTCCGGTGAATTTGGAAAATCAGAAACCGCTGTCGTTGGTACACCGGGAAGATTGGGGGGTATTTCACCCACGATTCCTTCAATGGTAGCTTGATTAAGGAATGTACCTGGCAGATCGATATTTAGGGTCTGGGGTATCTGAACTTCTATCTCCAGTATTGGTTCTGAGTTCCTAGGAACCGTTATACCTGTAATGGTCAATTCATTAGTGCCTAACCCAGTAATATCACCGTTAATTGGCAATCCTTCATTGTTGGTTATTCTTGAGAATGTGCGTCCGTCAGGAGGAGCAGTACCAGAAGGAAGCCTATCGGTAAAGGTAACCCGTGTAATGTCGAGTGAACTGCGGTTAATAAATCGGTAGGTATACGTTACTATATCTCCCGCCGTCACCTCTGTAGGTGAAACAGTTTTCTGGACAACTGGAGCATAGGCACAGGAAGCACCATCATTTTGACTAACGGCTGGAGCTACGCTGCGTTCTACAAATTCACTTCCACCACTACCGTTAATACCAACCTCAATACTGTATAAGACACCATTACCAGAACCATCATTATTTTGATAGCCGAATAATTCACCACTCGCATCAAAAAATATCGCTCCAAAGGAATCCTGTGATTCAAATGGTATACTGAAAAATGTTACATTAAGGGGAGTGGTCAAGTTTTCTACTCGTGGGAAGAATCCAAGCCGACCGACGCCAGAACCGTCAGAGTTCCTACCATAACCATAGAAATTTCCATCTACTGGATTAAAAGCAATGTCGGCAAAGTTAGGAGCACCATTCACTGTTGTGAAAGAGTTAAATGCTACCGAATTTTCTGAAACAGTTAGCCTAGCCAGGACTCCATTTGGGGGAGAGTAGACGTAATAATTACCACTATCATCAATATCCCCAGCGATAAATCGAGTATTTTCTGGAATATTATTCGTAGCAAGAGGAATGGAGCCAATTTGAGCAGTAGCGCCATTTTGATCAATTTGGAAAACCGGAAAAGCCCCATCAACCGGATCTGGACCGATCGCATAGATAAAGCCATCTTGCACGTTAAACCCTATAGCATTGTACCGTGCTGTAGCCCCACCGATGCCCTCTAGTCTAAATGGACTCACATTCGTAATCAGTCGGTTGAGTCCAGTGGGGTCTTGTGCTCCTTCTGCTTGACTAATATAGAGTGTGGGATCGCAGGGGAATGGTGTTTGCGCTAAAACTGGCGGTGGCGCTCCTAAAAACGTGACAAAATTAGCCACATAAATGACTAAGGCGATAAATCGAATCCAGCGTTGTCTCAACCCAGAAAACGGCGATTTATCTCTATGAATAAGTCTAGGTTTTTTCTTGTGACGCATAGCAAATTTCAATTAGCTGTATATCTGGAAAATAAGGGGTTATCAGGTCTTTTGCTTCTTGACGGAATCTATTAAGCGACCCAATCAATGGAGTAGCTATTGCCCTGAGATTTAGATAAGGCGACCGCTCCCTAAATACCCCCTACAGGTGTTTCTTTCAGGCAGTATTGATGCCCTTGTTGGGAACGCTTTTACCACTAAACCTTGCCCCGACAATTAGCCAACATAAACTGAGCAATGGATCTAAAATCAGCATTATCTTCCCCCTCCCGTCGGTTCAATTTGTAAGTCTGTTTCTTGGTCTTCAAAAATAATCTCCAAGCCTCTCAAATCCTGGAAAATAATTTCCACTCGGCGATCGCGTGCATAATCCACAACGCCGCTACCCGTTGTCCGGCGCTGGCTTTCGCCAAATGATCGAATCGTCATGCGTTCTGGATCAATTCCTTGACGCAACAGATAATTCCGCACCGCTAACGCCCGACGGTTTGCCAATGCTTGGTTATAGGCGGCGCTGGCGCGAGGATCAGTGTGTCCTTGTAGTTCAACCGTTAGGAAGGGATACTCTTTGAGAACCGCCGCCACTTGATCCAGTATCGCCGCACTCTCTGGAGAGATATCGGAACGATCTAGGGCAAAATGTATATTCCGAGGAACCCGCAGCGTCAGGGGTTGTTGAACGGGTGGTGTGAATTCTGCGGGGGGTGGTGGAGGTGTGGTTTGGCTGAGACATCGAGGTATCACCGGTGGTAATGGTTCTGGGTTCGGCACAACTGTACCATCGGAGAACTTCACCGCCGCATTCAGGGCGGGTTCTGATGTCCCGTCTTGGGAAGTGGTTGCGATCGCACTAATTGTCTCTCCAGGCTGTAACCCAGTCAGCGTAACGCTAAATTGACCCTCCCCATCGGTTATCGTACTACCAATCGGTTCACTCAACGGACCATAGAAACTCTCGGCGGGTTCCCGCACCCGATAGAGTTCCACTGTTGAACCCGGTTCAGCTTGACCAAATACCTCTATCTGATCACCCAACTGCAAGAACTCCTCGGAGACAAATTGAGGGGCATTAATCCCATTGTTCCCTGTAGTCTGGCGTTGGTATTTAGTAGTACGGGGGGGATTATGACCATCCCCGACTTGGAAATGAATCGGTTCCAGATGCTGCTGAGCGTTCAGGTCAATACTCAACCCCTCCAACCCCGCAAAACGATTGGTTTCAATCACATTGCGATCGCTATCCGGATAAGCCGTCACCACCACACCGGGTCCCGGTTGATAGGCGATTTGATTCCCCACAACTTGGTGATTATTTCCCATCAAATACACCGCCGCCCGTCGCAGGCGTCTCCCATTAAAAATAATTTGGTTATCGCGAATTTGCACCGCCCCTTCGGGTTTAAACAAATACACGCCACTTCCATCATTGCCACAAATTAAATTCCCGGTAATTTGCGAATCATCAATCACCCCTTCCAAGCGAATCGCATCGGGCATTCCCTCAATGCCATTCCCGACAATAATATTTTCGCTCACCTGTAAGTTATTCGCTTGCACGGAGGTAATAATCGCACTTCCTTCATGGTCACTAATCCGATTTCGGTAAACCGTTGTGCCTAAACTATTAAACACATACACCCCAAAAGCAGACGGATTTTCTGGCATTTTCCCATCCGGGGGAATTCCCAACCAATTGAACTCAACTCTCACATCTTTGGGCGGAATATCATCAGGATAAAAAGGAAACCGATAATTCGGCTGTTGTTGCTGACTAATATCCGGGGGCGGTGAAGTATGGGAAATAAAAATATCAGCCGGAGGGGTGGCTAAAGTTGCCTCGTTTACGGATTTAAAGCCATAAATACTCAAGCCTCGCACCGTCACCTCATCCGCTACAATCGTTAATCCCCGCAAAATCGATTGACCCGGTGTAGGGGTAATCGTCACAATCGGTTGGGGAATAGCAATTTCCGCCGTGGGCGATGTTGTCGCATCATAACCCGGTTGCGTTGTCCCATCCACCACGAGTCCTGGACTTGCCAAGGGCGGTAATAATTCATTCAGATAAATCGTGGTGTCTTGGGGGGGTAAACTAAACTCAATTCGGGAGGATTGTTCAGAAGACGTAACCAGCGTCCTTTCAATATCACTTAATTGATCAACCGTCAAGTCACCATTGGTTAATTCAATCGCTTCCCGTAATGTGAGCAACTCATCGGGTGAAATTGTATCCTGAGTACTATTAACGACTACTCGTAAATTTGGTGATTGGGCTGTGGCTAACGTTGGCAAGGTTAAGACAGTTGTCAACGCTAAGGTTAAGGAAAATTGAAGCTTTGTCCTCTGTCTTTTGTCCGTTGTCCGTTGTCCTTGGTTCGTTGTTTGGGTGATATTATGTCCGTCTAATACGATATTCGAGTTGATTATCTCCTTTATCGTCCAGTCCGCGAAGGCGGACTTTGTTTGTGTAGCCGCGACTTCTAGTCGCCGGGGCAAAAATGACCCTCTGTTCTGGTTATATTTTTTACGTTTGTTCTGGGGTTGGGCGAAGCATTCGCTATTAGCATTTAGCTGGGGAATCGAAATATCGGGGCGCGAATGCTTCGCCCCTACGAACCCTACGAATTTTACGAATTTTACGAATTTTACGAATCCTACGACTGAACTATCGTTTTGATTGAACATCATTTCTCACTCCTCACTCGTGGGATTTGCCACTGGTTCACTATTCGCCACGGGCTGTACTTGAGATTCTTCCTGCTGCGGCGGTGGGGCGACTTTTTGCCGTCCAAACCCATCAAAGAGTTCATTCACCTTAAATGTCACATTCAAGTAGGGACCCCCTTCGGAACGATACCCCGTAAAATCTCGGTCATCGACGCTACCGAAGCTATATCCCACCCCAACTCGTAAATCGGGGGTGATATAGTACCCGCTTTCCAGCGCCCAACCCCATTCATCAAAATTAACCGAGGGTTGACCAATCCAGCGTGCTTCCACCGCTAAATCCATCCGGTATCCCAATCGATAGGTGATGCGTGACTGTCCCAAATAAATAGTGCTACTATTGCTGAAATTGTCGGCTAAATCTGTTGTACTGTGGCGCAGGGCAAATTTACCATAAAATTCCCAACGCCAATTGGGTGCATAAATCCCTTCACCAGAAAAGACGTGATCATTGGAACCCGTACCACTACCAAAGAGTAACGTATCCGGAATCGTGGATGGATTCTGGCGATACTCATATCGCATTAACGCATTAAAACGGTCATCCAAAGGATTGCGGTAGGCTAATCCCAACTTGACCGAAAGGGTATCATCTAAGTCTTCTAAAAGTTGACTGGCTGCACTGGCTTGTTGGTAGCGGAACAAAGCAGTTAACGAGGGGGACACTTTACCCAGCGCCGCTGCTGAAATGACGGTGTTATCACCAGCAGAACTATCCCGATGTTCCAATCGCGCCGAGGCTTTAAAGTTAGGATTGGCGGTATATTCAACACCAACGTTAAAGGAATCATATTCCGTGAGTCCCAAGGATGACGCACTTTGACCCACCGCATAAGGTTGAGCGAAGCGCTCGCCTGCTGCTGTGGCATTCAATATATCATTTGCGATGCGTTCATAACCGAAATTCACGCGCAATCCCGGCGCTAACAGTATACCGTGGTTGAGTCCCAATGCGGCTTGTCCAGTCATCCCATTGACCCCACCGATAACCGAATATCGAGACGAAATGGACGTATTTTCCCCAAGCTGATATTGAGTAATCGTTTCCAGACTGGTAATGGAATTATCGTCTAAGAGTCCCCCATCAAAAAACTGATGTGCCAATCTCAGCGTCACCCCCGGTTCCACCGCCCAATCTAAACCAACGGTGGTGCGGTTGGGATAAAGGGGGTCACTTTCATCCAAGTTCAATTCGTTTTGCGCCCGGAAGGTGAGAACCTGATTCAGGGGAACATTAAGACGAGACACCAATTGACTGGCGTTGGTATCAAAGGTATCGCCCAGATTGTCTTCTCGGGAACGGTTGACATATTCTAAAGTCAGGTCAGAAGTGCCAATTTTTTGTAGCACACCCGCCCGGAATGTGGTTAGACTATTATCCACTCGGCTACCCGGTAGGGCTTCCGTTGCCCGATTAAAGATATTATCAGGATTGAAGGGGTCAAAAAACTCCACTACACTGCGGTCTAGGGGAGAGGTACCAAAGTTATCCTCGTGATCATAACTGACTTGCACATTGGTACTCTGACTCAGTTGCGCCGCAAGGCTAGCGCCATAGCGAGTTTGACCGGGGGTAAAACTGGTTGTGGCATTATTAGCAAAGCCTTCTTCCACGGAACGGTAATAAGCTCGCCCTTGAATCCTATCGGAAAAAGCATTCACGGCTTCCAATCGATACGCATTCCCGGTAACTAATCCCATAAAGGGAGACTCATTGGTGGAATGACCATATTCGCCCACAATCCGTCCTTGAGTTCCCAAGGAAATCAAAAAGTCCGCACCATAGAGTTCAAAGTCTCGCTCTCCCTGATTTTCCCGCAGATAGGTTGTTCCTATCCATCTTTGTTGTTGAAAGTCTTGGGAGAAGTTATATTGCAACCGTCCCCCATAGATATTGGTATCGTCATCCGCTTCAAACTGATAGGTAACAATGATTCGCCGCACTAAGGTAGTCCCAAAGGGGTCAAATTCCGTGGCTTGAATCGGACGTCGGAATAGGAGTGTTCCTCGGTCATAATCAATTTCATAATCAGGACCGCGATAGAGGGCTTTGCGTTCAATAACGGTACCGGGGCGATTCAGTTGTTCGGTTTCAATGTAAACGTTTTCACTTCCAGGAATCAGCAGGCGGCGCGAGAGGAAGTAGTAACCACTGGTGCCATCAGGAACAATCCCATCCCGTTGAAATCCTTCGACATCGGGGCTAAATAGGGCAGTAACTTGCAGATTCCCTAGGTTATAATTGCCTTTAAACCCATGTAATGCCCGGGCTGTGGCTGTGAATTCCTGGGAGGAACGGGTAAATTCTGTGGTGTTGTAGTCCCCCCACATGGCATAGTCTGGTTCCGCCCCCGGAACCAGAGAGGAACGCTCGAAGCGTAGATATACGCTGTCTTTGGAGGGGGTGAGATAATCAACGGTGGAACTATCCCCATAAACGGGGTATTGGTTCTCACAAAACTGGGGTCCCCGAAATAGGCGAGTGATCCCATCACAGGTTTCATTCAGGGGGCGATCGCTATTATAGGCGCCGGTGAATAACCATTCCCCAATCCGACCTGTGGCAAACACCGAACTATCTAGGTCAGCTTCTAGACCATCGTCAATACTATCCGGATTGAGAAACTCACGGCGAGAGTCCCAAAAGTTGGTTCCCGCCTCCCCAATCCGCAAATTGACCACCCCAGAGACTAAGGAAGGGCGCAGGTGGGTGACGAATTCGATTTGGGTATAGGCTTGGATGGGTTCAGAAAATGTGGGAATCGCGGCGTTGAGTACACTTTCTTCTCGGGTGATTTGTCTGATGTCTGGGACACCGAGTCGTTCAATCGCCGCCCGAATCCGGACTTTTTGGGCGTCTATACCGGATTGTAATCTGGCGCTAAATTGTCCATTTTTCGCCAGAACTTGAAAGCCGAGTTGATCATCATCGTAGTCAGCGCCAACAAATTCCCCGGCTGCTGCGGTGAGGGTGACGATGACATCCTCTTCAATGAGTTCACCAGTTTTTCTGGTGATACTGCCCTCAATTGTAATCGTAGACCGACCATCAGCGGGTACACGGGGATCGCCGACTGGGGTGAGGGTAATTTCGAGGTCTTTTTGATCTGCGAT
This sequence comes from Coleofasciculus sp., assembly GCF_046565525.1. Classification (NCBI taxonomy): domain Bacteria; kingdom Bacillati; phylum Cyanobacteriota; class Cyanophyceae; order Coleofasciculales; family Coleofasciculaceae; genus Coleofasciculus; species Coleofasciculus sp. Next base: position 79,030 of record NZ_JBKHUP010000019.1, read on the forward strand.
CGCGTCAACGGTAACCTGGAGACTGACGGGTGTGCCGTTATCTGGGGCGACGGTGATGGTATTGTCGCCCTTTTTCAAGGGTAGAGCATACCATATTTGAGTAATAATGGGTTGAGTTTCATTCCCTTCGATCGTCGTCCGGGTTTGAGCAGATAGAGGCTGCTGATTAATCGTCACCTGAACTTGACTATCCCGATGATACTGAACCATCAAGTTGGTTGTGCGATCGCCAATTGTACCGGGTTCAGGGCTGAGAATGCGAACTTCACCAGGCGCCAATTGAAGCCCATTGTTGATGGTTTGTTGAGCCGTGCGGCTAAATTCATCCTGGAATGCTTCGAGTTCCGACTCTGGGGTTTCTTCTTCCCCAGTTTCCTGTGCTCCTCTGTTTCCAGACGCGCCATGGTACAGGGCTGGTTTAGTCAAGTTATCGGTTTCTTGGGTAACGTTATCCGTCAAACCCGCCCCTACAGATTGACTCCTCGGCTCCTCGGCTCCCTCATCCCAAGTCATATTGGGTAAAGGTTCTAAAGGCGACTTCATCCGAGCCGGTTCAATATCGCCAAAGTCTTCACTACTCTGGGATTGAGCAATGCTTTCGGACAGAGTATTGGCTAAGTTTTCTCGTTGAGAAGGCTCTATGTTTCGTTCTGCAAGGGATTGGGACTCCTCCTGAACCAGAGCCACTGAATTTTCCTCAGTAAGTGCGCTAAGCCCTTGCTGCTGAACCGTCGCGCCCAAGGTGCTGACAGCATCAGCATAAATCCCTTCTACCCTCTGCCCTCTGCCTTCTGCCTTCAGTTGCCAGTCTCCTGTTTCCCGTTCCTGGGACAACTCATCGGCTTTCGCCACCGGAATGATGCCAATAATCCCCACCAGAATCACCAGCAACCCTACAGAAATCGAGGAAAACCATCCTTTACCTGAAACACTCTCATCTTCGATACCTTTAAGTAACGAAAAATAAAGCCTGAATCTCAGTGTTTTGGGTTGACTCGCGTCCTCCCAACGGTTCTGATACTGAGTATTTTTCATCACTGCTCCTCCCCGTAAGCCGGTGTCACCGCAAAGTTCATTCGCGCCATCCCCCCCGGTGAAAGTCGCACCAAGCGAGATTGACTATTCCCTTCAATAAAATAGAGATTCGGCGCAAGGCTGTATCCGGGCAAACTGCTCAAATCTAGAGTCCCACTGCGATTACCGGCGATAACGTTAGCCAATGAAAACAAGCCATCGGCATCTGTAGTAATTCGGTTCCCATCATCCATGTAAACCACTGCATTGGGAACTCCCGGTTCTCCCGGTTGCTGTTCGCCATCAAAGTTTTTATCCACGAACACCCGCCCCACGACTGTGCCGCAATCAGATAAAATTCCCGGTCGAATCCGCATCAAAAAGCTGGCAATATTACTGCGTCGTTCCTGTGCTACATTTCGACCATCCCCCCGAATCGCATCCGGTGTGATTACGGCAGCATAGATAACATTTAGGGTTTGATTGGGTTCTAAGCGGGGATAGGTAAACTCGACATTTCGTTCATTACGCTCTGCTGGAGGTAATGTCACAGGTTCTGTGTTGGTGCCTGTTGTAATCGAACCTTGCAACGACTCCGGCAAAAATCGCACGCCTAAGGGCAATCTATCCGCCAGCACAATACCACTGGCGGCTGATTGACCGCTGTTTCTCAGGGCGAGGCGATAAACAACCGTATCTCCCGGTTCAGCCGCTGCCCTATCTGCTGTTTTAATCAGCTCTAGAGCCGCCTGACCCGCCACCAAGGAGGTTTGATTAGAGTTAACAATACCTGTACCTGGTAAATTATCACCGGACGCCGAAGCTTGATTCCTAATTTCTTGGGCGGTGACCGATGAAGTTCCAGTGAAAAATAATGTAGCAATAAGCGTGCTTAGAAGCCGCTCATAGCTTCCTAACGTTGCCGTTAAAGATTTCATCAAAAGGTAGTGACCCAAAAGGGAGTTAGATTGTTCAACAGGAAGGAAACTCGTTTGTCAGTCAGTTTATGGACAAACGTTTACTCTGGACGTTAAGTTTGATTAACTGTTTTTGGTTTTCCACAAAAAGCAACAAGTAATGGGCTATACCTTAGTACAAAATATGTTGATATTTTCCCATTTTTGGCTCCCGATTTAACGGGTTGAGTTGGTCAGTTGCCCTATGTTCCCTGATGCGAACTAATCACTTTAGCCTTAACCTCAATGATCAGTTGAAAATTAACTTGTCGATTTTGATTTGAACTCTAAATACCGAAAGCTTTTGAGCCAGTTAAGTTGAAACTGATTTAAAGAGTCAATTGGGACTCTCGACGTTTATCTATCATTCATACTAACCTCCTCAAAAATCACCTGGCAAGAGTTTCTGTCAACACCTTTAACCTGACAATGATAAACCATCATCACAGCAAAGTTCTCGGCTAAAACCCAACCCCCAAGCCTTTCACAGCTTGCAGTCTGGCGTTTTTTGCTAGTCAGGGTAAACTCCCCAAAGTAGTTATAGTAACCCATGAGCTCTGACCTGACAAGCCATTTTCTTTAAAATTTACATCAACTCGGAAGCGACTGGAGAGGGAAATTTTCCTGTCCTCGGTTAATTAAGAATTAGTTGCAACAACCCGCTGGGCGCTCACTTGATTAGCACAAGGGCGACCCGATTCAATATCTGTAATATTCGATAATGTTGTCTGGGCAATATTTTGTAAAGCATCTTCAGTAAAAAATGCTTGATGACCTGTAATTAAAACATTTGGAAATGTTAATAGCCGTTGAAAAACATCATCTTCAATCACTTCTGTAGACAAATCTTCAAAGAATAAATTGGATTCTTGTTCGTAAACATCTAAACCCAGATAGCCAATTTTCCGAGACTTGAGCGCATCAATAACGGCTCGCGTATCAATTAGTGCGCCGCGACTGGTGTTAATCAGCATAACGCCCGGTTTCATTTGCGTCAACGATTGAGCATTGATCAGGTGATGGGTTTGAGGGGTTAAGGGACAATGCAGGGAGATAATATCTGAAGTCGCGAAGAGTTCTGGGAGATCAACATATTTAACCCCCAATGCTTCACAATCAGGATTTGTATACAAATCATAGGTCAATAATTGACACCCAAATCCATGCAAAATCTTGGCAACGAGGAAACCAATTTTGCCCGTACCGACAATCCCTACCGTTCGCCCATGTAAATCAAATCCTATGAATCCATCGAGGGAAAAATTTCCTTCTCGCACTCGGTTATAAGCGCGATGAATTTTACGGTTAAGGGTTAAAATGAGTCCTACAGTATGTTCAGCGACAGCATAAGGTGAATAGGCTGGAACTCGCACCACAGTTATGCCTAAATCAGCCGCCGCATTTAAATCGATATGGTTGAACCCCGCAGAACGTGTGGCAATCAGCTTTGTCCCCTGTTCTGCAAGCAGCCGCAAGGTTATTTTATCAAGCTGATCATTGATAAACACGCATACCGCCGGAAACCCTGCTGCTAATGCTGTGGTTTCCTGGGTCAGACGGGGTTCAAAAAACACTAGGTCATGATTATAATTAGCGTTGGCAGTTTCTAGAAAATTTCGGTCGTAGGATTTGGTATTGAAAACAGCGACTTTCATGGTAGTTTATTGGTTGGTTTAATGTAAAATTAAACAGCTAATGTTTCCTATTTCCTATTCCCCGTTCGCGGTTCCCTGTTCCCTAAAGCAACGGATTAATTCTGCCACAGACCAAGCTTGAGCGATCGCGCCTTGGGGGAGATGGGGTTTGTCTCCATCGAAAATCTCGGAAATAGACCCCAGACAAGCTTGGTGCTGTAGATGATCCAGCAAAGGTTTCCAGTCAAAGGGAAGGGGATCTCTCGGGTAGAAGCGTTTCCACGCCCGACTAAACGATCCAATCAACCAACTCCAAACCGTTCCCTGGTGATAAGCACTATCCCGATGCCAGCGATCACCGCCATAATAACCAATATACTCAGGGTCAGCCCGGTCAAGACTTCGCAAACCGTAGGGAGTTAACAAGCGATCGCGTGCTACTTGTAACACCTGTCGCGCCTGATTCGACCCAAAACCACAATGATACAGAGACAGCGCCACTACCGCATTGGGGCGAATTTGGGTATTGCGGTGATCATCGGGTTCTATGGTGTCATAGAAGTATTTTTGCTCTGGATTCCAAAACTTTTGCAACGAAGTTTTCACCTGTTGTGCTTGCTTGATATAATTTTGAGCCTGGTGTAACAAACGCACCCGATCTTTAACCTCACCCGTCGCCATTTTTTCAGTCCATTTAGCAATCCAACACAACGCCGAATACCAAAGCGCATTAATTTCAATCGCTTTTCCCTGACGGGGTGTAATCGGTTGACCATCCAGCACCACATCCATCCACGTAATAGCCACATCCGGCGCTTCCCAGGTTAAGAGTCCATCCACCGCGTCAACTTGAATATTGTAACGGGTGCCTGCGGTATAAGCTTTGTAGATTTTTCGGACTGTTGAATATTGCTCAATCAAAAAATCCCAATCTTGGGTAATTTCCAAATACAATCCCAAGGTTTCCAGCCACCACAGAGACGCATCAATACTGTTATAAATCGGTTCACTCTCCGCATCGGGAAAGGTATTTGGAATTAAACCATCACGACAATAACTACCAAAGGTTTGGAGTAATCCCCTTGCCAAACTAAAACGCCCTGTAGCTAATGTCAATCCGGGCAAAGCGATCAGTGTATCCCGCCCCCAATCATTGAACCAGGGATAGCCAGCCATCACCGTTGGACTACTAATCGAGGCGCACCAGGCAATAAATTGATCCCCAGCTTTGAGTAACTGACGCCAAATCGTCTCCCACTCATCTCCCCCAGCTTCCCCTAGAAGGGCGGGTTTAGTTAAGTTATCGGTTTGGCGCCATAAGTTATCTGTCAAACCCGCCCCTACACCCCCTGCTGCTATCGCCACTAACTGATTTTGTCGCTCTTGTTCCCCTTGCACCGCCGCCTCAAACACTTGAGCATTTAACTGGAACTCTGTCGTACCTTGAGGACATCCCACCCGCGCTTCCAACGTAACGGTTGCGCCCGGTTCTAGAGAAATAGTAAGATAACCAGGACTATACAGATCTTCGCGATCGCCTAACCCACGTTGATTTTCTTCAGGATAGTAATAATTCCGATACCACAATTCATCCGGTTGATACTCGCCTGCACTCCACCCCAACTGCCAAGGCGTACCCACTTGACCCGGACGCATGGCTTGCAGATAAAGGCATTGATGTCCGACTAATTGCGAGAATTGTAAATTTTCTTCATCAAATTGCTGGTGGTGAAAGTCGCGATCGGCAATTAGGGGTCGTAGCCTTAATGTTGCCACATCACTACCTTGATAGGAATACTGAATCAGAATCCGGTGATGAAATTGGCGGGTTTGCTCATCCTCAACTAACCCGTAAGGCATAACCAGTTGGCGCGTCAATTGCCACTGCTGATGTCCCCAAACCCACTGAGGAACAGGATCGGTTTCAAAGGAGCGCAAAAATTGATATCCTACCGGATCAATCGTCTTACCCCCATTCCAGAAATTGGTTGAAAGCGCCCAAATCTTGCCAGATACCTCCAGACTCGTATCTAGATGAGAGAATAACAACGTCCGACGCCTAGGCGGATCGAGTGCCGCAATCAACCAGCCGTGATACGTGCGAGTGCGAGCATCGCAAACTGTACCACTGGCAAAACTGCCTAATCCATTCGTAAGCAGCCATTCCCGCCGATCCAAATAATTCACCACAACCTTTTTCTCCCAATAGCACCCAACCGATTGTCGCGGAACCTTCCGCGTCGCTTCTACAAGGCTGATCAAGCCAAGAAACCCAACAATGTTGCTTAAAATAGCCTAGTTTAGCGGATATCGGTGGATTGTGAGACGGCACTTGCCTGTCTAAAATACCCCGACTTCATAATTCATCCTTCTGCCGTCGTGCTTTCTCAAAATCGTTATGACTATGATATAGTCGTAACAGTTCGTAAACAATTTGTGTTTATTGACGGCGGTAGAGTTGTTAAAACTTTACCGATCACCTATAGCGAACGTATACATCAAAGCATTCAAGGAGGATAATTTCATGGAAGGATGTCTGCGAGTTGGTCAACCGGCTCCTGACTTCAGTGCGACGGCGGTTGTCGATCAAGAATTTAAGACCATCAAGCTGTCTGACTACCGGGGTCAATATGTAGTCATATTCTTCTATCCGCTAGACTTCACCTTTGTCTGTCCCACAGAGATTACAGCATTTAGCGATCGCTTTAGTGAATTTAAAGAAGTTGGCACTCAGGTTCTCGGTATCTCCGTGGACAGTGAATTCTCTCACCTAGCTTGGATTCAAACCGATCGCAAGAGTGGTGGTGTGGGTGATCTGAATTATCCTCTGGTATCTGATATCAAGAAAGAAATCAGCACCGCTTACAACGTCCTTGACCCAGATGCAGGTGTAGCTCTGCGAGGATTATTTATTATCGACAAAGATGGCATTATCCAGCATTCGACCATCAACAACCTCTCTTTCGGTCGGAATGTAGACGAAGTGTTGCGGACTCTGAAAGCGACTCAATACGTTCAGGCGCATCCAGATGAAGTTTGCCCTCAAGGTTGGCAACCCGGAGACAAAACCATGGTTCCCGATCCCGTTAAGTCCAAGGTTTACTTCTCAGCCGTTTAACGCTTACCCACCTATCTGGTAGGGGCGCACGTCGGTGCGCCCTTTGCCGTTATAGCTTCCGTCGTAACGATTAGGACTTTCTTTAACGGCTAAAACGACCATATATTAATCATAAAACTATCAAAACGTGGGGGATTGGGGGAGCTATAGAACTCCATCCTCAATTAAACGGAGTGAAGTAGGGTGGGGGTACATTGGACTCCCCCAAGGTAAATTCAATCTGGTCAACCCCGATTGAATTTA